>NZ_CACWEU010000091.1:0-61267 GCF_902760015.1 Candidatus Ruminimicrobium bovinum | reverse complement strand
GTTATATCGTTACTTGAATAATTTGAAAGGCCTCTTGCAATTTCTATGTTATGTTGTTCTATAGGGTCTAAAACCATTATACTTATTGTATCACCCCTTGAAAAATTGCCGTTGCAATTTATAATTCCGGAAGCCAATAAACTTTTATTTTTATCTCTTATTGCTATTGTTGCATTGTTATCAATTATAACAAAACCTTTTGTTTTTTTACCGAAAGCTATCCAACTTTTTTTTGATTGCAATTTTCTGCTCGGTAAAATTTCGGTTCCTATTGAATTACCGTTAACAGCTTGTAAAATCAAATCCAACTTTGTTCCGTTTGTAATAAATGTTTTTATTCCGGAACTTGCAGCTATTTTTGCGGCAATCAATTTTGTTTTCATACCGCCGGTTCCTTTTCCGCTGCTTGAATGAGGGCTTGCAATTTCAAGAAGTTCGTCGGTAATTTTTGTAATCTGTTTTATAATTTTTGATTTTTTCGGAATACCTTCATAAAGTCCGTCGACATCGGTTAAAATAAACAACATATCGGCCTGAACAGATGATGCAACTATTGCACTTAAAGTATCATTATCACCGAAATTTATTTCGTCAACGGAAACGGTATCGTTTTCATTAATAATCGGAATAATGTTTTTCCTTAATAAAAGTTCGTTTATTGAATTTCTTATATTGATATAGTGTTGTCTGTCATCAAAGTCATACCTTGTAAGAAGCATTTGTGCCACCGCTAAATTTAAAGGTTCAAAGGCCTGCCTGTATGCCTGCATTATCAACGGTTGTCCTACGGAAGCAAGTGCCTGTTTTTGCCTTAACAATTTCGGCTTTTTTGTTAAATTCAAATAACCGAGCCCTGCACCTATTGCACCGGAACTTACCAATATAATATCAATATCTTTTTGCTTTTTTATTTTTGATATTTCATTTGCAAAAGAATTAATATAACTTAAATTTAATTTTCCGTTTTTATCGGTAAGTGTGCTTGTTCCTATTTTTATTACTATTTTCATAAAACCTCTTATTTAAAATAAGCTCTTCCCGGACGAATTACAAGAACCTGATTAACATTTAAATATTTTTGTTTCTTTAATTTAGGATTATCCTCTTTTATGCTTTTAACGGTAGTTTTATATTTTGCTGCAAGTTTTTCAATATAATCGCCTTTTTTTACTTTATGGCGAACAAAACCCGGGCTCGGGTTTAAGTCCTTTTCTTTATTTATATTTTCCAAAAAAGTGCTTTGGCTGCCTAACGGAAGTTTTAATTCAAAATTTTTATATCCGTGCGGAGTGCACCATGCCAACAATGCCGGGTTTAATTCTCTTATAACATCTACTGTGGTTTCGGCACATTTTGCAATTATTTTTAAATCTATTACTTTATTTATTAAAACTATGTCGTATTCTTCCGGTTCCTGATAGTTTATATCTTCAAAGCCGTATTCTTGCGGATTTTGTGCAATTTTAACGGCAACAATAAACTGCGGAACATAATTTTGTGTTTCTTTGGGAATTGCTTTTCTTTTACTCATTTCCAAAGCCGAAGGTGAATTTGAAAATTTTAAATCTCTTAATATTCCGTATTCTCCTCTGTTATATGCGGCAAGCGCCAAATGCCAATCGTTAAACATTGCATATAATTGTTTTAAATATTTTGCTGCGGCTTTAGTTGCTTTAACCGGATCTTTTCTTTCATCTATCCAATAATTTATTTGCAATCCCAAGGCACGTCCCCTGTGTGCCATTATTTGCCACAATCCTACGGCTTTTGCCCTTGATACCGTATTGTTATTAAATAAACTTTCTATTATCGGTAAATATTGTAACTCTTGAGGAAGATTATATTCTTTTAAAACATCTTTTATCATTTTTGAATATTTGCCGCTTCTTTCAAGTGCTGCTTTTACCCTTTCTTTACCTTGTCCTGTTGTATATACGGTCATCCATTTATCCAATATTTCTTCGTCATATTCCAAAGAAATTTCATTTTTGTTAAATTTATTCGGAACTTTTTCTTTATATTCGATGTCGTTTATCATTTTTATTTTATTCATCACTCTTTCAAAATCGGATAACAATAAAGTTACCGTTGTTTCATCAATATCTAATTCTTTCAATTTATCCAAAAACAAATTATAGTTTTGTTTTGTCCCTTCATAATCGTTTGCATCGTATGCAGCTATTGCCTTTTGAAGAACTTCATCGGTTTTTAAAATTTTATCTTTTGTATTTGTATCTTTTCTGTTTTGAATTTCGGTTGCGATTATCTCTTCCTGTTGTTCAATATTTTGTGCAAAAATATTAGAAATAAAGAAACAGAAAAAAAGAAGTAAGATAATAAGTTTATTAACTACAGCAGAAAGTAACCAATTGTGACACTGAGTGCAATAAAGAAAATTTTTAAAAGAAACAATATACCTGACTGATTTAAGTATTGAAAATTTTAAATTCATAATGTTATGTTTTTTAAGTTTTGTAAAGCTTCCGTAGGGTTTTTTGCTGCAAAAATTGAATTACCGCTTACCAAAACATCTGCACCTGCTTTAAGGCATTGTTTTGCGGTTTCAACATTAATACCGCCGTCAACTTCTATAAGGCAGTTATATTTATTTACATCTATCAAATTTCTTAGTTGTGTTATTTTAGGCAGCATATCCGCCATAAAACTTTGTCCGCCGAAACCGGGTTCTACCGTCATAACCAAAACAACATCGGTTATAGGTAAAATATCCTTTATTGCTTCAACCGAAGTTTTCGGTTTTATTGAAACTCCTGCTTTAATACCGGATTTTTTTATTGTTTCAAGCAACACTTTTTTATCGGTTAAAACTTCCTGATGAAAAACTATTAAATCCGCTCCCGCTTTATAAAAATTTTCCCAATATTTTTCGGGTTCGGAAATCATTAAGTGAACATCAAAAAATAATTTAGAATATTTTTTTATATTTTTAACTACACCGGGACCTATTGTAATGTTAGGAACAAAATGACCGTCCATAACGTCAATGTGTAACCAATCGGCGCCGGTATTTTCCACAAGGGCAATATCTTTTTGTAAATTTGCGAAATTTGCCGACAATATTGAAGGTGCTATTAAATATTTTTTCATTTGTTTTCCAATTCCATAGTTTCAATTGAAACATTATTTATAAATACTTTTACCGACGCTTTACCTTGAGTTTTAACCGGAATAGAAATTACGGACCCCGGCTTCCTGACACCGTTAAAAATATCTTTTTCACCTCTGTCGTCAACTAAAATCAAACGAACTCTTTTGCTGTCACCGGTTTCCGGCAATGTATATGTTACAACCTGTTCCTTCTGTTCAAAAACACTTTTGGAATCGCCTATATAAAAAGTGACTTTTGCATTTGCGGTTAATTTTTCATCCGGCATAGGAGCTTGATTGAAAATAAATCCCGGGTCTGCAAGTTTTGTTTGTTGTTCAATTACGGAAACTTCATAACCGTTATCCATTGCCCATTGTTTTGCTTCCTCACCGGATTTGCCTATCCAGTCAAACATAAGAACATCTCCGTTTGTAGGTGCTCCGTTTGAAACGATAACGTTAACGGTTGTTTCTTTTTCAACAGTCGAACCGGCAACGGGGTCCTGTTGCAAAACAACACCTTCTTCATATTTGACGGATGCTTTTTTTGTAAGTTCCCCCAAAACAAGTCCGGATGCTCTTAACAAAATAGTTGCCGAACGAATGGTTTCTCCGGTTAAATTGGGAACATAAACTATTTCACCGCCCATACTGACTGTTATTCTTATGGTTTTACCTTCTTTTACGTTTGTTCCGGCAGGAGGGAACTGTCTTATCACAACACCGCTGGGAACATCCTGGTTATATTCGGCATCTTCTTTTATCATTGCCAATTTTGCTTGGGAAAGGGCTTCCAAACTGTCAATTAAAGTTTTGCCTTGCAAATCCGGAACCAAAACTTCACCTGTTTCTCTTACAAAAGAACTCATCACGGCATTTATTGCATAATAACCTAACCCTGCAAGAACCGCTAAAACAAAAATAATTTTTAATAAAATAATAAATAATTTTTTCATAATTAAAGTATCCCGTAAAATTTATATTATATCAAATTAACTTCCATATATTGTATAATATTGAAAATAATATTGAAAATGAAGGTGCTAAATTGCAAATTTGGAACATTTTTAAACAAAATATAATTGAAAACAAGCTTGTTGTTACGGGTGATAAAATTTTATTGGCGGTTTCCGGCGGTCCGGATTCGGTTGTAATGGCAGACCTTTTTAATAAGTTAAAAAACATATTACGAATAGAGTTTTTAATAGTTAATTTCAATCATAAACTCAGAAAAGAATCCGAAAAAGAAACAGAGCTTGTTTATTCCTTGGCAAACAGATATAAAGTAAAATTTATTTCAAAAACCATTGCAACAAAAAAATATGCTTCTTCAAATAAAATATCAATAGAAGCTGCAGGCAGGCAATTAAGATATAAATATCTTGAAGAAATAGCAAAACAAAATAAATGTAATAAAATAGCAACGGCTCATAATATGAATGACAATGCCGAAACCGTTTTAATGTGGCTTATACGGGGGACCGGTACTAACGGTTTGTCAGGTATTCCTTGTGAAAGAAAAATAGGTAAAAATTTATCAATAATCCGTCCGTTATTGGCAATAAACAGAGAGCTTATTGAAGAACATATCAAAAAAAATAATTTAAAATGCAGTATAGATAAATCCAATTTTTCACTCGACTATACAAGGAATAAAATAAGACTCGGTATAATTCCGGAACTTAAAAAAATAAATCCGCTTGTTGTAAAACATATTTATGAACTTTCAAATATTATTCGTAACCAAAATTTATATTTGGAAGATAAAATTAAAAGCTTTATCGGTAAAAATATAACAAAACAAAAAAATAAAATAACTTTAAACATAAAAACTTTTTCAAAAAAAAGTAAATTTTTGCAATATATGATTTTACGTGAAATTTTACCCGATAAAAAAAGAGCCGTTCAAATAAAAAGTATTATTAAATTTATCAATGATAAAAAACAGTTAAATTATAAACTTTCAAAAAATTGGTCTGCAGTAAAAACAAAACAAAATATCATTTTAAAATCCGTTCAATAATTTTGAAAATGAAATTATTTTTATTAAATGAATTTTAATTTTCTTTAATTTAATAGTATAATATTAAGGATAGTATTTTGAAAGGCAGTATTAAATTTGTCATTAAAAAATTATAAATTAATTTTTTTAAGGAAAATAAATTGTTAAGTTCCGAAATTTTATCAAAAATAAAAAAAATAGAACTAAGGTCAAAAAAACTTGTCGATGATGTTTTTTCGGGTAAATATCACAGTGTTTTTAAAGGACAGGGGCTGGAATTCAGTGAAGTAAGAGAATATGTTCCGGGCGATGATATAAGAAGAATATCCTGGACCGTTACAGCCAGGCGTGATAAAGCATATATTAAAAAATATGACGAGGAAAGAGAACAAACCGTTATGTTTGTTACCGATTTAAGTGCTTCCGGAACGTTCGGAAGCAGTGACAAAACAAAAAACGATTTGATAGCCGAACTTACTGCCGTTCTTGCATTTTCCGCATTAAAAAATAATGACAAAGCGGGACTGCTTGCTTTTACCGACATTATTGAACAATATGTTAAGCCGCAAAAAAACAGAAAACATATTTTACGGCTTATAGATGTAATACTGAGTTATAAACCTAAAAATACAAAAACAAATATTGAAAATGCCCTTCAATATTTGAATAAACTTTGTAAAAGGAAAGCACTTATTTTTTTAATATCGGATTTTCAAGACAAAAATTTTGATAAATTATTAAAAGCTACAGCCAACAAACACGATTTGGTTTGTGTTAAAATTACAGACCCCAAAGAAACCGAAATTCCAAAAAAAGGAATATTTACTTTACAAGATGGCGAAACCGGTATGCTTATTGATGTTGATTTTGCTTCAAAAGAAGTTCAGACGGAATATTATAAAAATTTTAACGAACATGAAAATTATTTAAACGATACTTTTAAAACGGCTAAGGCCGATGTGATAGATATACGAACGGATAAACCTTATATAATAGAACTTATAAAGTTTTTTAAGAGCAGGGAAACAAAAGTATTAAAAAAATATTAAAATGAAAAAATTATTAATTTTATTATTATTGTTTTTTGTATCAAACATATTTGCTTTTGACGAAACTTTTGAGCCGAAAGAAAATTTAACCGTAGGTGACAGAGCCGTATTATCCGTAAAAGCAAACGGTTTAACACTTGACAGTTTGGATAAAGAAAAATTGTCCGGTTTAAATTTCGGTGATTTTGAATTGCTTGATATAAAACAGGGTACGAATGGTGCAGTTGATTTTGTTTTAACAAGTTTTAAAGCGGGTAAAGTTGAATTATTATCCGTTGATATTCCTTACATTGTAAACGGCGACAGCAAATTCATTAAAACAACGGCACTTCCAATAGAAATAAAAAGTGTTATGGACCCGCAGAAACCAAGTTCCGATATAGCCGATATTAAAGGTATTTTTGTTTACGGACACGGTATAAGTTGGTATTTAGTTTTATTATTGATATTTGTATTGATTGCAGTAACAGGTTACCTTATATACCTTTATATCAAAAAAAGAAACAGAAAACCTACACGGGAAGAAATTATTATGGCAATACCGCCGAAAGAATATGCAATAAGTCAGCTTGAAAAGTTAAAGGAAGAAAATCTTATAGAAAAAGGACAAATAAAAGAATATTATGACAAGCTATCGGATATTTTGAGATTTTACGTTTCAAGGGTATATCAAATAGACGGTATGGAAAAAACTACAACGGAATTATATCATTTGTTAAAAAATTATGCTCCGGCGGATTTTAACAGAGATTTAAAACAATACTTAATAGCATGCGATTTTGTTAAATTTGCAAAAGTTGTTCCGTCCGAACAAGATATGCAGGACGATTTTGTAAAAGCAAAAGGATTTGTGGAAAGAATATGAGATTTTTATATGTTTACTTACTTGCTTTAATACCGGTAATTTTTATTTTGTTTTTCTTAAAGGAAAAATATTATAAAAAAACTACCGTTAAATTTTCTTCCGTTTCTTATTTTAACAACAAAAAGAGTTTACGTGTAAAATTTCTGTGGCTCCCGAGTTTATTTATTTTGTTGGGGTTAAGCTTTTGCATTGCCGCACTTGCAAGGCCGCAAAGCTCGTCAAAATATGAAACTTTTTTTGCCGAAGGTATAGATATTATGCTTGTTATGGATACATCAACAAGTATGCAGGCAATAGACCCTTCGGCTAATATTTCAAGAATAGATTCGGCAAAACAACAAGCCAAAAATTTTATATTAAAAAGAGTAAACGACAGAATAGGTATAGTGGTTTTCAGCAGCATAGCATTTACACAATGTCCGCTTACGCTTGATAAAGATGCTTTAATAAATTTTGTTAATTCCATTGATACCGATATAACAAAAGCCGACGGAACGGCTATCGGCAGTGCATTGGCAACGGCAGTTAACAGATTGTCTAAAATAGAAGCAAAAAGCAAAGTTATTATTTTATTAACCGACGGTAATAATAATTCCGGTGAAATAGATCCGCTTGTTGCCGCACAACTTGCAAAAGATACAAATATAAAAGTTTATACCGTAGGTATCGGAAGCACTAAAGATTACTATATAATTAACGATTCTTTTTTCGGTTCAAGGCGAATACAGGCACAAGATGACCTAAACGAAATATTATTAAAAGAAATAGCAAAAAAAGCCGACGGAGAATATTTTGCAGCTAAAACTTCAAAAGGTTTGGAAAATGCTTTTGACAGCATAGATAAATTGGAAAAAACAAAACAGGAATGGACAAAGTCGGTAAATTATAACGAACAGTATTTAAAATTTTTAATACCCGGTTTTTGGCTTTTGGTATTGGGATTTTTATTAAGAAGAACTGTTTTTAAAAGGTTACCTTAACAATGTTTGAACATTTTTCATGGCTTTTAGGATTATTTGCCGTAATATTTATTTTATTGATAATTTATGTTATTACATATAAATTATCATCAAAAACAATCTGTAATTTTACAAGTAATTTTTCTTTAATAAATATAAACTTTAAAAGAAATTTACTTAAAAATATTTGTTTCTTTTTGGCTTTAATTTTTATTGCATTTGCAATAGCCCGTCCTAAATGGGGTTTAAAGCAGGTTGAGGCAAAAAGTTTATCAAGTGATATTGTTATAGCAATAGATGTTTCAAACAGTATGTTAGCACAGGATTTAAAGCCCGACAGATTAACACGTGCAAAGATGGTATTTAAGGATTTAACCGAACATTTGAAAGGGCAAAGAATAGGTTTAATTGCTTTTGCCGGTAAAGCATATTGGCAATGTCCGTTAACTTCGGATATGAAAGTATTTGAAATGTTTTTATCTTTGCTTGATACCGATACCGTTCCTTTTGCCGGAACCGATATCGCCGCGGCAATAAATTTGGCATGTAAAAGTTTGGAAAAAATTCCTTCAAACACAAAAGCGGTAATAATTATTACCGACGGTGAAGATTTGGAAGGTAACATTAAAGAAGCAATTGATTTTGCAACAGAAAGCCAAACTAAAATTTTTACAATAGGTATAGGAACAGATAAAGGTGAACCGATACCTACTTATGAAAACGGACAATTTAAAGAATATTTAAAAGATGAAAAAGGTAAAACCGTTATTACAAAACTTGATTCTGCAACATTGGAAAACATTGCAACGGCAACCGGCGGAAAATATTATAATTTAAACCAAAATCCTACATTAACCGGTTTGGTCGGCAAACTTAATAAACTTGATAAAACGGAAGGCACATCAAATATTTTCAATAATTTGGAAGACAGGTTTTATTATCCGTTAACAATCGGAATAATTTTCCTTTTAATATTTTTATTTATTCCGGTAAGAAGTAAGGACAAATAAAAAATGAAACAGATATTATTTATATTATTTATGTTATTGTTTGTAACCGTTTCTTATGCGGATGAAACACTGTATAAAGGTTCAAAACTTTATCAAAAACAAAAATTTAACGAAGCCGTTGAAAAATTTCAGCAAGCTCAAAAAGAAAACCCCGATGACCCGATTATTAATTATAACTTGGCTTCTTCTTATTACAGAATAGGCGATTATGATAAAGCTTTGGAATGTTATGATACTGCTTTAAAAAATTCAAAAGATATAAAGTTTAAAAGTACCGTTTTATATAATATGGGCAACTGTTGTTACAGAAAGCAGGATAACGATAAAGCAATGCAGTATTATAAGGAAGCTTTAAAACTTAACAGTTCCGATATTGCCGCAAAACATAATGTTGAATTTTTACAGAGTGACCAAAGTAAACAGCAGCAACAAAATAATAAGGATAATAAAGATAACAAAAACGACAAAAACAATCAGCAAAACCAACAAAATCAGCAGAATAATAAAGACAACAAAGATAAAAACAAAGATAATCAAAATAATGATAAACAAGATAAAGATGACAAAAACAATGATGATAAAAATCAACAGGATAAAGATAAAAACGGTAACGATAAAAATGATAATGACAAAAATCAAAACAAAGATAATAAGGATAACGGGCAGGATAAGCAAAACAATAATGACAAACAAAAGCAAAATAAAAACCAACATTTGTTAGACTATTTTGATAAACAGGATAAACAAAACCAAGGCAAAGCAAAGGATTATGTTCCCGTTAAAGCCAATAAAAAAGGAAAAAATTGGTGAACTGTATGAAATTAAAAAAATTATTTTTTTCATGTTTAGTTTGTATTTTTATATTCGTGTTTGCATTTGCGGATAATTTGCAAATGGATTCTTCCGTATCAAAAACAACCGTAGCTTTAAATGAAACTTTTCAATTAACCGTATCTTTTACCACCGATTCAAAATCTTTACCTGATTTTACAATTCCGCAATTAAATGATTTTAATATTTACTCAACTTCACAATCTAAAAATATTTCCATAATCAACGGTAAAGTAAAAAATACGGTATATTATGTTTATACATTAAGCCCTAAAAAAATGGGAGAATTTTATATTCCGCCTTTTACTTTGAATTATCAGGGAGAACGTTATGAAACAAAAGAAATTAAAATAACGGTTGAAAAAGCAAAAACGGTAAGTTCGGTTCCTGCAAGCCAAACATCAGCCGGTAATGCAAGTTCGTCGACAAACGGTAACCTGGTACAAAATAATAAACAACCTGTTTATAATTTGGATACAACAAAAGCTGTTTTTGTGCAGGCAACCACCGATAAGAAAACGGCTTATGTGAACGAAAAAATAATTTATACATTTTATTTTTATACATCGGTAAATATTTTATCAAACCCTGCATACAGGGGACCCGATTTCAGCGGTTTTTTTATAGGTGAAACTTCGCAAAAAAATTACAGAACATATATAAAAGGCAGAGAATATGTTGTAACCGAAGTTTCAACCGAATTGTTTCCGCAAAAACCCGGAACACTTACAATAGATAAAGCAATGTTGCAGGTATCGATTGAAGATTTTTCAAAAATGCACGACGATTTTTTTGCAAGTTTTTTCAGAAGTGCAAGAGCCGTTGACCTTGCTACCGATGAAATAAAAATTAAAGTGTTACAAACTCCTGCCGATGTTGATATGATAGGTAAATATAATATAAGTGCATTTGTAGATAAAAAACAAAAAAAAGTTGACGAACCTTTTGATTTAATCATAAAAATAACCGGAAACGGAAATATAAAAACAATTAAAGAACCGGAAATAATGTTATCTGAAAATTTAAAAAAATATGAAACTTCCGAACAGATAATTAAAGACGGTGAAAAAGAAACAGGTAAACAGTTTACAACATTAATTATGCCTTTGGAACAAGGAGAGGGCACAATCAAAATACTTCCGATGAAGTATTTTGATTTGGAAACAAAAATAACAAAAAGTTTACCGCAGAAACAAATACAGGTTCAAATTGATGAAAACAAAGACAGAAAAATTCAACAACCTGTTGCGGAACAAACAATAGAAGCGGATAGCACAAAACAAAATCAATTGCCGCAAAATATGGATTTATCATTTTTGTTTAAAATTTATGCAATTGTTACAAGTGCAATGTTTTGGAAAATTGTAGGGTTACTTGTATTATTGTATTTAATAATAAAATTATTATTAAGATATAGGGCATATTTGAATAAAGACCAACAAAAGTTAAAAAATAAAAAAGCATACAGAAAGTCAAAAAAATATTTTCAAAAAGCCAAGAAAGCAAAAAACACAAAAGATTTTTACGAAAATATGTATAAAGGATTACTTGAATATTTTGCATCCGTCTTGGGACAGTCGGCGGAAGGTTTAACTTCATATAAAATAGGAATGGGTTTAAAAGATAAAAATATTGACGATAATTTAATAACCGAAGTAGACGGTATATTGGAAGAATGTACAATGTTTTTATATGCAAAACAATCGGATAATTTAACAAAACAAGATTATAATAAATTTTATAATAAAACTTTTGATATACTCAAAAAAATGCCTTAAAAATTGTAATAAGATTTTTAGTATAACATAAAATAAATTTATGAAGTAAATTATAAAAAGGAGACAGAAAAAGATGAAAAGTTTTTTTAATGAATTTAAGAAGTTTATCGCAAGAGGAAATGTAATGGACATGGCAGTAGGTATTATAATCGGTGCCGCATTTACAAAAATTGTAAATTCTTTGGTTGCCGATATTATAATGCCGCCTTTGGGAATTCTTTTAGGCAACATTGATTTTACAAACTGGTTTGTAGTTTTAAAAGACGGTGCGGAAACCGCAGCTCCTTATGTATCTTTGGAAGCTGCAAAAGCAGCAGGTGCCGTAACAATAAATATAGGTTTTTTTATTAACAGCATAATTTCATTTTTAATAGTTGCTTTGGCAATATTCTCAATTTTAAAAGTTATAAACAAAATGAAAGAAGAACCGGCACCGGCTCCTTCAGAACCTACAACAAAGGAATGTCCTCATTGCTTTTCTACAATTAATATAAAAGCAACAAAATGTCCTAATTGTACATCAGATTTAAAATAATGAGAGACATTAATAAATTTATAAACAAAGTTATAAATTTAGCTGTTGTAAATGTAACGAAAAAAAACGGTGGTCCGTTTGCCGCTTTGATAGTTAAAGATAACAGAATAGTATCTTACGGCTATAATAAAGTCACTTCAAAATGCGACCCGACTTTGCATGCGGAAATTGATGCCATAAGAAAAGCTGCAAAAAAATTAAAAACATTTGACTTGGCAGGCAGTGAAATTTATTGTTCCTGCCAGCCGTGTCCTATGTGTTTGGCTGCAATTTATTGGGCAAATATAAAAACGGTATATTATGCAGGCACAAAAGAAATTGCGGAAAAATATAAGTTTCAGGATAATAAAATTTATAAAGAGTTAAAAACAAAAATAAAATCGGTTAATTTAATTCCGATAAAAACCGGTAATGCCGAACATGCTTTTATTGCATGGAATAATAAAAAAGATAAAATTTTATATTAGATAATGAATAAGTTTTTAAAAATTCTTATAGCACCTTTGGGAGTTATTATATTTATTGTGGCTATTGTTTTGTTAAGCCACGAGATGAAAAACTACAGTTACCAACAAATACTTGATACATTAAAAGCAATTCCTTCCGTTAAAATTACAATGGCATTAATATTATCTTTATTGTATTATTTAATTTTGGGCGGTTATGATGTAGTTGCATTCAAATATATTAATGTTCCTTTAAAATTTAAAAATGTACTATTTACCTGTTTTATAAGTAATGCTTTGGGAAACAATACCGGTTATTCAATGTTGTTCGGCGGTTCAATAAGATACAGGTTATATTCGTTATACAACGTGTCTATGATGAATGTAACAAAAGTTTTATTTTTTTCGTCGGCAACAATATGGTTCGGGTTATTAATAATAGGCGGTTTTGTTTTTACTTTTTTCCCTGTAGATTTTTCAAATACGAATTTCTTTTTTAATACATCATTACCTTTGGGAATATTTTTTTCAACAATAATTTGTTTATATGTATTACTTAGTTTGTTCAAATCTCATCCGATAAAATTATTTAACAAATGGACTATAACATTTCCAAACATTAAAATAACTTTATGGCAAATATTACTTGCATGTTCGGACTGGATTATTGCTTCCTGCACATTATATATTTTACTTCCTCCGGGCGAAATTCCTTACATTACATTATTGCAAATTTTTCTTGTTGCACAAATGCTCGGTATATTAAGTCAGGTTCCCGGCGGTATGGGTGTTTTTGAAACTGCCATTGTTATGTTGTTACCGCAAGCTACGGAAAGTTCTTATGTTATGGGTGCACTTCTTGCATACAGAGCAATTTTTTATTTTTTCCCTCTTTCAATAGCATTACTTCTTCTTGCAAGCCACGAATTTTTCAGAGCAAAAAAAAGGTTTAAAGTTCTTGCAAGGTTTTACGGCGGAAGAATGGCTTCCATTATACCGCAGGCATTATCGGTAAGTATATTTTTCAGCGGAACAATAATTTTATTTTCCGGTGTGACAACTGTATCATCTTCAATAATAAAAACACTTGTTGCATATATTCCTTCAATAATTTTGGATTCCCTTCATTTTTTAATAAGTGTTATAGGAATAATGCTTTTGTTTATTTCAAAAGGATTGCTCTCGAGAATAAAAAGGGCTTACACTTTTGCCGTTACTTTGTTGGCTTTGCTTTTTCCGTTGGCTTTAATAAACGGATACGGATATGAAAAAATTTTGTTTCTTATAGTTATGCTTGCACTCATAATTCCGGCAAAAAAATATTTTTACAGACCGTTAAGTTTGTTGTCGGTAAAAATTAATATGTTGTGGTTTTGGTCAATAACCGGTGTATTCGTAACTTCAATATGGTTATGCCTTTTTATTTACAGAACCGATATTTACGGTTGGACAAATTTTTGGACGGGAATATTTTCCGCAACAGATGCTTCAAGAGCCGTAAGAATTTGTATAGGTATGCTTATAACAATTGCACTTGTTATAATATCGGAAGCATGGAAAAGATACAGATATAAACAAACATCGGTTGAAATTGACGACATAAAAAAACTTACCGCTTCATCGAATTATATTTACGGCAGTTACGGTTTTGATAATAAAAAAATTTTTAGTATGAACGATGATTCTTTTCTTATGTATTCGCAAATAAACAACAGTGCAATAGTTTTCGGTGACCCGATAGGAA
This sequence comes from Candidatus Ruminimicrobium bovinum, assembly GCF_902760015.1. Taxonomy (NCBI): domain Bacteria; kingdom Pseudomonadati; phylum Elusimicrobiota; class Endomicrobiia; order Endomicrobiales; family Endomicrobiaceae; genus Candidatus Ruminimicrobium; species Candidatus Ruminimicrobium bovinum. Next base: position 46,940 of record NZ_CACWEU010000091.1, on the reverse strand, counting down.
TAAATAAAGCAAACCGTGAACTTATATGGAATTTTAAAGAGATGACGGATTTAAAAAGAATAGTTCCTGCTTTTGTTTATTTGGGATATAAAAATTTAAAAGTTTATGATGATATAGGGCTTGATATTGCTTCATTCGGTGTGGATGCAAATATTTTGTTAAATAAGTTTAATCCGCAATCCGAAACACTTACCGATATCAAAATTTTATCGGAAAAAATAAAAAAAGAAAATTATTCTTTTGAAGTTATTGAGAAAGAAGAATTTGTAAAAAATAAAAAATATATCGGTTTTGTGGATTACCAGTGGGAAAAAGAGTTCGGTAATGTTAAAAATAAAATGTTTGATGTATCTGCAGATATAGCAAACAAATATATAATAGTCAAAAAAGATAATTTTATTTCCGCTTATGCATATTTGTTGTTAAGCAAAAATAAATATGAAGCATTTGTTTCAAACATCAGGTACGGAACTGATTGCCCGCAAGATATTTTCAAATTTATTTTATTTAGTGCTGTAATATGGGCAAAAGATAACGGTTACAGATGGTTTAACATGGGCTTAACGCCCGACAACAAAATAATAATAGATGACGATTTTACAAAGAAAGTTAAAATTTTTGTCTTTGCCGAACATTTTAAATACGATATGAACATGCTGAAAGAATTTAAAGCTAAATTTAACCCTGTTTGGAAAAATAAATATGTTGCTTTTTACACAGGCAAACAGGTAATTCATTTCTTAAAAGATTTCTTATATATATATTCTTAAAGGTATATAATGCTGCCTATTCATTTTATTTTGTGCGGTATAATAAGCATTTTGTTGCAAGTTTTTTTGCTTAGGGAAATTGCCCCCGTATTTCACGGGAACGAATTTACCATAGCTATTGTTTTGGCAAATTGGCTTTTTGCATCTGCTTTTGCAAATTTTACGGCACATAAAAAATTGCAAATACAAACCGGCAATATTGTAATATTTTTTTTATGTTTAATAATATCCGTTATTTTTTCTTTTGTTTTTATAAGAAGTGCAAATTTAATATCACCTACAAGTATAACAGACGGATTTTCTTTAAAATTTTCGTTGATACTTTCTTTAATTGTTATTTTCCCGGTAAGTTTTTTTATTAATTTAATTTTCAGTTTATTTGTTACAAACAGTAAATTCAGTATATTAAACATATTTTATAATATAGGTATTATTGCAGGCGGAATAATTTGTTCTTTTTATATGAGTTCTTTTTTAACAGCCGTTATAATTGCAATAATTATTTCATTGATTTTTTGTGATTTAATTATTTTATGTGATGGGATATTTTTAAAAATTTTAATGTTTATAAGTTTATGTTTAATAATTTATACTGCATTTAATTATACCGATAAATTTGAAAAAAAGACAATTCATAATAATTATAAAACAGCTGAAAGTGTAGATATAAGTTATTTTGCAAACCAGCAATATATTTGGACAAAAACAAAAGGAGAAGATGCTTTTTACAATAACGGGGTTTTAAACTTTGCTTTTCCGAGTCCGACAATTTTTGAAGATGAAGATTTTGCACACCTTGCGATTTTACATCATACAAATCCTGAAAATTTGCTTCTTATAGGCGGTATAAGATATCTGTCGTCAATAGTAAAATACAAATTTAATGAAATAGATTATCTTGAACCGGATAAAGTAATTATTGAAAAATTAAAACAAAATATTTATGCAATTAATGAAGTTTTTAACGATGAAAGAATTCATACTTACAGTTTAAATATAAGAGATTTTTTTAAAGTTAATAATAAACAATACGATGTTATTTTAATAGGTTTGGATTTACCGATAAACACAAATATCAATCGTTTTTATACAAAAGATTTTTTTGAAATAGCAAAACAGCATTTAACCGATGACGGTTTTATTGCTTTAAAATTGCCCGGGAACCTTGTTTACTGGGACGAGCTTATGAGCAAATTAAATTCCTCCGTATATTACACTTTAAAAAATGTTTTTGAAAATGTTCAAATAATTCCCGGGACACAAAATATTTTGGTAGCCACAAAATATAAAATTCCTTACAGGTTGCATTTAAAAAAAAGGTTGCAACATGTTCAAGGTTCAACTTTTGTTCTTTCAAAATATTATGTAGATGAAAAAATGGATACACAAAAAACAAAATGGCTTAAATTTCAATTAGAAAAAGTTTCAAAGAAAAAATTGATAAATACCGATAAAATTCAAAAGACAATGATATATTCCATTATGTATTGGCAATCAAAATTTTCTCCGTTTTTAGCTAAATTTTTGCAAACGGTTATAAATTATTCTTACATATTTTTTCTTATACCGGTAATATTATTTTTTTTACCGAGGCATATTCATAAAATAACTTCGTTTATTGCAGGTGCAAGTGATGTTTGGGTTCAAATGGTATGTTTTTGGGCTTTCCAAATTTATGCGGGACATATTTATAAGTGGTTTGGTATTCTTATTGCAATATTTGTTGCGGGTAATATTTTAGGTATAATAAGCTGCCGTTTTAACAAACCGAAAGTAAATAAATTATTTGCACAAAGCGAAATTGCATATTTGTTATGGATTATTTTATGTGTTGTTGCAATAAAAACGGATTTTCTTAATTGGTTTAATATTTTAATATTTCTTTTCGGAACCGGTATTTTAAGCGGATGGCAGTTTGAAGAAATTTTAAAAATTTATTCACATGTTAGGGATACAGCTTCACAAATGAAAATTTATGCTTCAAATTCTTTAGGCGGTGCATTTGCGGCAATATTGGGCGGAGCTTTTTTAATTCCGGTATGGGGAATAGAAAAATCTTTAATGTTTATTTTGTTTTTAAAATTTTTAACTTTTTCCTGGTGGAAATATTATAAAAAAAATGAATTGTAAAAAATGATTTTATTTTCAATTAGTTTGATATTTTTATTATTGTATATTATTTTTAATAAATCGGCTAAAGCCAATAATATTTTAGGTGTTTTAGCTTTTATATTTATATGTTTTGTTTATGTTGTTTTGGTAACAAATTCTACAAAGCCCGAGTTTTTTTATCCTAAAAAACAATTGCAAATATATCCGTTTACCGGAAATTATTATAATTGGCTTACTATTAATTTAACAAAATTTAAATTGGATTTGGGAATTGATGAACAATTTATAAATGATTTAACAAATAATATTGATAAAAGTTTATTAAAAGCCGATAAAGTTGATATTTCGGTAAAAATGTTGTACGACACAAGTATTTATAAAAATAAAGTTTATCTTTATTTTGGATTAACTCCGGTAATATTATTTTATTTGCCTTTTTATTTAGCAACAAAATATTTTATATCAGACCATATTATTGTTTTAATTTTATCTATATTTATTTTTCTTTTACACATATTAATTTATAGAAAAATATTAAATTTATTGAATAGACAAAATTATTTTACCGTAATACCGATACTTATATTTGGGTTGGCAAGTGGAATAGTATTAACTTATGTTTCAATAACAATTCATTTAATACCGATACTTACCTCTGTTTTTTGCTCACTTACAGCATTGTATGTTTTTTTACTTTTGTCCGATGCTAAGTATAAAAATTTAAAAATGTTTTTAATAGGTTTATTTTTGGCACTTGCCATCGGTGCAAGACCAATAAGTATAATACTTGCAATTTTTATTTTTATTGCCATTTTAATAATGGATTCAAAAAAATATATTTATAATTTCTCAAAGTTTCAAAACTTCCAATCTTCCAATCTTATAAAAAAATATTTATGTTTTTTTGTGCCGCTTATTATATACGGAATAATTTTGGCACTATACAACTATTTTAGATTTGATTCAATTTTTAATTTCGGATATACTTATCAATTTTCTCCGATTTATCAAAAAGGTTTTGCTCAAAATTTAAATCATTCATTGATAGATTTTATTAAACATATTTTTTTAAATCTTTTTCATTTACCTGTATTTACTTCAATTAATCCGTTATGTGTTTTTAAAAATTATGAAAATGTATCTTATTTTGAACCTATGATAGGCGGCTTTATTATTTATCCTATAGTAATTTTTATATTATTTATTAAAAATTTTCTTACAAAAACTTCTAAAAAAAATAAAAATATTCATGTATTATTTATTATAATGTTAAGTGTAGGATTTATATATTTTTTGATAAATTCTTATATAGGTTCAAATGCAAGGTTTGTTGCCGAGTATTTATCTTTACTTTTAGTTCCGAGTTTGGTGTTATTTTATAATTTGATAGAAATTGTAAATAATGATATATTAAAGAACATAATAAAATTTTTGTTTTTATGTTTTATAATTTTTAGTTTATATGTAAATACAAATTTAATAAATTGTATTATTTTAATGTCAAAAAACGGTTTGATTTAAACTGATTTGAAAATATTATTGTTTAAGACCGCGGTATGAAAAAAATAACAATAAAAGTTATTTTTATTTTTTTTGTTTAGTGTTTAATATTTAGTATAATAAAGATATGTATTTTATTGAAAATGAGGGCTGAAGTGAAGAAAAAAGATGTAGGTATAGTTAAAACCGAATATTTTACTTTTAAAAATTTTACTCTTGAAAACGGTAAAATATTACCGGAAGTTACAATAGCTTACGAAACTTACGGAAAATTAAACGATAAAAAAACAAATGCCGTTTTGATAACACATGCTTTTACCGGTAATGCACATTGTGCAGGTTATCATGAAGGTGATGAAAAACCCGGATGGTGGAATATGTTGGTTGGTCCGGGTAAGGCATTCAATACGGATAAGTATTTTATTATATGTTCAAATGTGTTGGGCGGTTGTGCGGGTTCAACCGGACCCTCATCAATAAATCCTGCTACCGGTATTGAATACGGAACCGATTTTCCGGCAATAACAATTTCGGATATGGTCCGAGCTCAAAAAAAATTAGTTGAATTTTTCGGCATAGAAAAACTTTTATGTGTTGCAGGCGGCTCTATGGGCGGTATGCAGGTTTTACAGTGGGTTATGGATTATCCGGAATATATATACTCGGCAATTCCTATAGCGATAACTTTAAAATCGACTCCTCAGCAAATTGCTTTTAATGAAGTTGGAAGGCAATCCATAATGGGTGATGTTGCATGGAAAAAAGGGCATTATTACGGCGGTCCCGAACCTGATAAAGGGCTTGCCGTTGCAAGAATGTTAGGGCATATTACATATATGAGCGACTATTCCATGCAAAAAAAATTTCCCGTTAAAAATCCTGAACTTAACGAAAATTTTGACTTTAATGCGGATTTTGAAGTGGAAGAATATTTAAGATACAGGGGCAGTTCTTTTGTAAAAAGGTTTGATGCCAACAGTTATTTGTATTTATCAAAAGCAATGGATTATTTTGATGTTCAAAAAGATAATTTTTTACCGGAAGAAAAAAATTTGAATATAAAATTTTTAGTAATATCTTTTAAATCGGATTGGCTATATCCTCCGTATCAATCCGAAAATATAGTAAAACAATTAAAAGCTAAAGGACAGGAAGTAACTTATTGTAATATATATTCTACTTACGGACATGATGCATTTTTACTTGAAGTAAAAGATGAAACAAATTTAATAAGAAATTTTATTGATAATTTATACAAAGAGGTTTTTGAAGGTGGCAAGTAATAAAAATCTTTTATTATCGCATTTTAAAATTGCCGATATTGTTACCGAGAAATCTAAAATTTTGGATTTGGGTTGCGGTAATGGGGATTTAATGCAATATTTGGAGCAAACGAAAAAAGTTAATGCACAAGGTGTTGAAATTTCCGAGGATGCAATATATAAATGTGTTGAAAAAGGTTTATGTGTTTTGCATTCAGATATAGATAATTCGTTGGATTCGTATCCTAATAACAGTTTTGATTTTGTTATTTTAAGCCAAAGTATGCAGCAGGTAAAAAAAATAGATGAAGTTTTTAAACAATGTACAAGAATCGGTAAAAAAATTATAGTTTCATTTCCTAATTTTGCACACATAGCATTAAGAAGTATGCTTTTTTTTAAAGGTATGGCTCCGGTTGCAAAAGCATTGCCTAATCAATGGAATGATACCCCTAATATCAGATTTTTCAGTATCAAAGACTTTGAAAATTTTTGTAATTATAACGGTTATAAAATTTTAGAAAAATATTTTATAAGTAACAGTAAATATGTTCATGTAATGCCGAATTTATTTGCACAACAAGCAGTATTTGTAATAACAAAATAAATTTAACATTTTGAATTTTACTAATGAAAAAATTTTCTAAATTATTATTAACGGTAATATTTTCGCTTTATTTGGTTCAATTTATTTTTTCAATTCCCGTAAATTATAATACGGATACAAAACAACTTTATCAAAATATAAACACCGGAATATTTTCACAAATACTGCTTTGGTATAATCTTGATTCAAATATTGATTTCATAAGTAATTCAAAACAGGTATATATTGATGAAAATGAACAAGTTGCATTGGAACTTGAAACACCGTATATGACGGAATTTGATTATGAACCCGACACAGAAACAACGTTATTAGAGTATGATAAACAAGATATAATTTCAATTAAAAGCGAAGGTAATACCGTCATACATGTAAAATATATTGATGCATACAACAATAAAGTATCGGCAGGATATCCGAAAATTTATTACAGGAAATTAAATTCCGAAGAATCTTTTACGGAAGAAAGTTTAAAAAGCAAAGGAGACAATAATTTTTATACCGATTTGAATTTGGACTACGGACAGTATGAATATTATTTTACGGCTAAAAATGATTATTATCCTAACGAATATATAACACATCCACAAAAACTTGTAATAACCGAAAGACCCAAAAATTTTACGGTTATTTCTCCTGAAAATATAGAAATTGACGATGAGAAAAAAGCAATACTTGATACAAATATAATTTTTAAATGGAATGTTCAACCGGGTAGCGACGGAGATATTTTAACAAATACTTTTTATTACGGAACAAATAAAACAGATATGAAACAGGTTGATTTGGCGGAACAAACGGAATATGAAATTGCAAAACTTGCCCCGAGAACAAGATATTATTGGAAAGTATCCGTGCAGAACCAATACGGAGCAAAGTTGGAAGAAGAACAAATTTACACTTTTATAACCGGAGGTAATATTAAAAAAGTTTACAATGCTCCAAATCCTTTCAATCCGCAAAAAGGTGAAAAAACCGATATAGTTTTTTACATGGCGGATTCCGGCAAAATTGAAATAAATATATATTCGGAATATGGTGATAAAATAAGAAATTTTTCGGTCAATAATTTATCAGGCGGTAACAATTATGTTACTTACGACGGCAGAGATGATAAAGGAAATATTCTTTATAACGGAACATATCTTTGCATAATAAAGAAAAAATATACGGAAAGAGAAGAAACCGAAAAATGCAGATTATTAATAATAAAATAATTATTATTTTTAGTTTGGTAATTTTAGCTGCGGTAAATATTTGTGCCGGGCAAAGAAAAAATTTTTTTTCACACGGACCGTCGGTTTCTTCTTTTGCACAAGGTGAAACGGTTTTAAATAATTTAAATGAACCGTCGATAATTTTTTATAACGGTTCGTTAATGTCTTTTTTTAATTATAATTCCGTAAGTTTGGCAAGATATAATTTATTTGAAGGGTCATCATACAACAGTGCATCTGCAAATATCAAAATATTAAATAATTTACATTTGGGTTTTTCTGCAATCAATTTGGCAAGCGGTGATGTTGAAATAAGAAAAAGTATTTTTGATACGGCAAAAATAATTAATACAAATCAATGGGAATATATTTTAGCGGCATCTTTTATGATACAAAAAATAGAAACTTCCGTAGGTGTAAATGCAAAGTATTTTGTTATGGATTTGTATGAAGCAAAAGATTCCGGAGCAGGTTTTGATTTTTCCGTATCTAAATTTTTTAAAAATGTGGATTTACACTTAACACAGGCAACAATAGGTGTGGGACTTTCGGCAAATAATATTATCGGAACGGGAATTAAACTTGATACGTATAAAGAGGATTTTCAGAATATTTTTATATTAAGTTCGATGCTTTCAATTCCCACAAAATTAAGATTACAATCGCAGGATACTTTTACCGTTTCAGTTGATATAAGAAATGAAGATTCGTATAACGATATATATACCGGCTTGGAATATAAACTTCTCAATAAATATTCCATAAGGGCAGGTTATTATCCCGAACACATTACTGCGGGCTTCGGTTTGGCAATTTCTTATTTTGTTATAAATTATAGTATGGACTTTAATGAAATAGATTTGATAAACAGATTTTCGCTTGCTTTCAGATGGGCAAATAAAAATAAAGTAAAATCGGATAATGACCAATTAAAACTTGAAGCCGAACAAATGCTTGCTACCGAAAAATTGTCTCAAAAGGAAGCTGATAAAACTTTTGTTGAAGCAAAAAATTTCTATTCAAAAAAACAATATTTATATGCGACCGAATTATTACAAAAATTAATAATAAATTATCCGTCTTACGACTCTCCGTTATTTTACTACAACAAAATAAAAAAACAAATGACGGACAATTCGGTTTCGGCAGCAGAAACCGATTTTGCTTCTTATGCTTATTGGGCAGGATATAAGTATTATTATGAAGCAAATTATGAACAAGCATCAAAAGAATGGGCAAAATATTTACAATTCGATAAAGAAAATAATGAAATAAGCGAATATTATGATAAAGTTCAAAATATTTTAAAAGATGAATTTGAAAAACAGGAACAGAAAAAATTTGAACTTGAAGCAAATACTTTATTGGAAGACGGAATACTTAAATTTGATAATAAAAAATGGATAGCATGTATAAAACAAATGGAAAAACTGCAAAACTTTGTTACGTCTTCAAACAGAACTTCATCATTTAATTATTATCAAAAAGCAAAAGATTATATAGACAAAGCCGTTTACAACCTTTCTTTAACTTTAAAACAAAATAACAGTATTCCTGCTCAAACAAAGCAAAATGAAAAAGTTACAAAAGAAGAAATTGTTGAAATTGATGAAAAAACCGCCGATATAAAATATAAAGAAGGATTAAGTTTATATGCAAAGGGGAAATATTTTGAAGCCGAAAGGATGTGGGAACTTACTTTAAGGTTAAATCCCAATCACATAAAAGCCCGGACAGCCCTAACTCATATAAGAAATAAAAATACAAAATGAAAAAAATTTTAAATTATTTTATAAATTTTTTCTTTCCGAAAGTATGTTCGTGTTGTAAACAAAATTTACCGATAAATTATAACGGTAATATTTGTGATAATTGTTTGGATAAATTACCTAAAAACGACGGTTTAAAATGCTCTGTATGTGATGTTCAAATAGATTCGCAAAAACATTGTTACGATTGTTCCCGTAATAAAAATTATTTTGATTTAATAAAAGCACCGTATAAATATGAAAAATCCGTTAAAATATTAATACATAATTTTAAATATTCAAACAGATTTTTTTTGGCAAAAGATTTTTCAGATATGATGGTCAACGTAATTTTACAAAATAATTGGGATAAACAAACTGATATTGTAATACCTGTTCCTTTATTTATAACAAGAAGGTTTTTAAGAGGTTATAATCAGGCCGGTTTAATAGCCGAAGAAATATCAAAAAAAATAAATATAAAATGCAATAATAAAATTTTGATAAGAAAATTTTATACAAAAGCTCAATTTTTGTTAAACAGAAAAGCAAGGCAGGAAAATTTGCAGCAGTCGTTTTACGTTAATAAAAAATATATTGATAAAATAAAAAACAAAAATATTTTACTTGTTGATGATATAGTTACAACTTGTGCTACGGTTAATTCCTGTGCAAAAGTTTTAAAACAGGCAGGTGCCAAAAAAATTTTTGTAATATCAATTGCAAGGACGGGTTTTTAGTATTCGGCAGTAGTTAATTTTTTAAAGCCCGTTTTTGTAACAAGAACGGTATCTTCTATTCTGACGCCGAATTTGTTTTTTAAATAAATCCCCGGTTCTATAGTTATAACCATACCTTCCTTTAAAATTGCTTCGTTTTTGTGCGAAATTGCAGGGGCTTCATGTATATCAATACCTACACCATGTCCGGTAGTATGTATAAAATATTTTTCAAATCCGTCAGTTTTAATAATATTTCTTGCCGTTAAATCTATATCACAAGCTTTTATATTCGGTTTAATTTTTTCCATTGCTTCGTCGTGGGCTTGTTTTACCGTGTTCCATATTTTTTGTTGATATTGTGTAGGTTTACCGACGAAAAAAGTTCTTGTAAGGTCGGAACAATATCCGTTGCAAATACAACCCATATCAATTAAAACAATATCGTTTTTTTTAATTTTTCTTTCACCGCTTATATGGTGAGGATTTGCAGCATTAGGGCCTGATGCAACTATTGTTTTGAAACTTGCAACCGTGTGATGTTTTGCAAATTCCTGTTCAATTAAAAAATGAATATCAATTTCTTTCATGCCGCAAATAATTTTATTTTTAACGGTTTCAAATATTTTTGAAACAAGTTCACATGCAGTTTTAATATTGTTTATTTCATCTTTGTTTTTAATAATTCTTAAATTGTTTGTAACGGAATTTATTTGTTTAACGGTGATATTGCTTAATTTAAGTATTTTTTCAATTAAAGTAAAAGTTGAAACCGAAAGCTCCGTGGTATCGACAAGTAATCGGTTTACGTTATATTGCTTGATTATTGCAACAAGTGCTTTTATAAAAGAAGTATCGGTAACAATTTTTATTTTATTTTTAAATTCGGTTTCAATTTGTCCTTTAATCATTTGTGAGGTAATTGCAAAAAGTTTTTTCTTTGCCAAAAGCAGCCAAAAACCTTCAAATTCCGCATCCGTTAAATAAAAAATATCTTTAGGGTTTGTAATTAAAATAAAATCTTTCGGATACTGTTTAAAAATTTTATTAATTTTATTATTCATCAAAAAAAATCTCCCCGGAATTTAAAATTACATGTTTGTTATTTGAATTTATAATTAAATTTCCGTTATTATTTATACCTTCAATTTTCCCTTTAAATTTTTCCCCGTCTATATAATAAATAACAGTTCTATTTGTTATTAAATATTTTTTATATTCGGTTATTATTTGTTCGTTGGTTGCATTATTATATAAATCAAAAAAATTATTTGTAATTTCCGCAATAAATTTATTTCTTGAAATACGGACATTTAAAGAAGTTGCAATATTTTTTAATTCTTCCGGAAAAATTTTGGTGTTAATATTAAGGCCTATGCCGATTATTACACTTTCTGTTTTATTTATTTGTGTGTTAAAAACGGTTTCGGTTAATATGCCTGCAATTTTTTTATCGTTAAAAAAAATATCATTTACCCATTTTATATTTACGGTAATACCTGTCAAATTTTTAATCGCTCGGACAACGGCAACGGCAGCCGTTAATGTTACAAGTAAGATATCTTCGACGTCTTTTTCCGGAAATATGACAAAAGTCATATAAATACCTGTTTGTGCAGGTGAAAAAAACTTTCTGTCAAATCTGCCTCTGCCTGCAGTTTGAGTATTTGCCGTTATTAAAGAATTTTCGGTTATTTGTTTTTGCCAAACGGCATTTTTTGCATAATCATTTGTTGAAGTAATAGTATCAAAAATTTCTATTTTGATGTTGTGATTTTTTTTATCTAAAAAATTTTTTATTTCTTGTTCGGATAAATTCATTTTTTAATTAAATATTTTTACAAAATAGTTTGTAATCAACGAAAAATTATTTGTTATAACCAAAATACCGACTATAATCAACAAACTTCCGGTAATTATTTCAATAAGTTTATAATGTTGTTTTATCTTTTCAAATAAAAATAAAAATTTGTTAACAAACAATGCCGTTAAAATAAAAGGAACGGCAAGTCCCGCGGAATAAACAAGTAATAAAAAAGTTCCTTGCCCTATAGTTTGGCTTGTTGATGCAAGTAAAAGTATTGAAGCAAGTATCGGGTCAACACAAGGTGTCCAACTTAAAGCAAAGGCACAACCTATTAAATAAATTGTAAAATAATTTGAAGTTTTTTTAATTTTATCTGTCCAGGAAAATTGTTTGTATAAGAGAGGAATTTTAATAATTCCCAAAAGATGTATTCCGAAAATTATTACTACCGTTCCGCCTATCCATCTTAAAAGATTTATGTTGTTTAAAACAATTTGTCCTATTACCGTTACCGATAAACCGAGTATTACAAAAATTGTGGTAAACCCGGCAATAAATGTAAGTGAACATAAAAGTGCCGGTAAGATATTTTTTTTATTATTTAATTGGTCTATGGAAAAACCGGTAATAAGTGTGATGTATACGGGAATCAAAGGTAAAATGCAAGGACTTATAAAAGTTAAAATCCCTGCAATAAAACTTGTAATGACCGGAAAATTTCCTAAATTTTCCATTATGAAGGTTTAACCTCTAACATTCTTTGTATAGGTATAATTGCTTTATCTGCAATTTCTTTAGGAACTTTCACTTCGTTTGTCATTTCTTCAAGAACATTTAAAACTTTTTCAAGGTTATTTTTCTTCATGTTCGGACACACTGCCAAATCCGTAACAGGATAAAATTTTTTATCGGGATATTGTCTTTGTAATTTGAATGTTATTTCGTTTTCGGTTCCTATAATAAATTCTTTTGCATCGCTTTTTGCTACATAATTTAAAATTCCGGTGGTGGATAAAACTTCATCGGCAAGTGCAACCGTTTGCGGCGGACATTCCGGATGAACCAAAAACAAAGCATTCGGATGTATTTCTTTTTGCAATGCAACATATTCCGGCAACATTTTCATGTGTGTAGGGCAAAAACCGTTCCACAAAATAAGTTTTTTATTTAATACTTTTTGTGCATAAGAACCTAAATTTCTGTCGGGACAAAAAATTATTTTGTCGTTTTTAACACTTTTAACTACATTGATTGCATTTGATGATGTGCAACAAATATCGGTTTCTGCTTTTACAGCAGCCGAAGAATTTATATATGTAACTACGGTTGCACCGGGATTTTCTTTTTTAAATTGAATAAGCTGCTCGGCAGTTATCATATCGGCCATCGGGCAACCTGAAGCCGAATCCGGCAACAAAACTTTTTTATCAGGGCTTAATATTGAGGCGGTTTCCGCCATAAAATGAACCCCGCAAAAAACAATAACATCTGCCGTTGTATTTGCGGCTTTTCTGCTGAGTTCCAACGAATCACCGGTAAAATCGGCAATATCCTGCACTTCTTTTTTTTGATAATTATGCACAAGTATTACCGCATTTCTTTGTTTTTTCAATTCCGATATTTTTTGTATAATCTCTTCTTTCATAAAAAGTTCCTCAATTTGTTTTAAAACAGTATTATACTATATTATAAAACTTTTGTCCGCAAAATTTGCTTCGAAAATTGTTAAAAATGCTATAATCTAAAAATGAATACTAAAGCAGAAATTTCTGAAATAAAAGAAATAACGGAATTTATTAAATATTTACAGGGTGAAAGGAATTATTCAAAACTTACTGCCAAATCATATAAAACCGATATGTATTTATTTGTCGATTTTTTGAATACAAATTATAACGGTGTAGGACTTACAAAATGTTCAAGAAATATTATCAGGGCATATTTGGCTTATTTGTATAATCAGAAACTGCAAAAAAGTTCCATTATCAGAAAGTTTGCAACATTAAGATCTTTTTATAAATTTTTGGTTTTGAATTCATATATTGAAATAAATCCGATATCGGCAATGTCAACACCGAAAGCCGAAAAGAAAATACCTAAATTTTTAACCGAACAGGATATGTTAAAACTTTTTGATATGGAAGATATTTCTTTACGTGATAGGGCAATGCTTGAGCTTTTATATTCTTCCGGTATAAGAATAGAAGAAATGGTATCATTGAATTTAAAAGATATTGATTTGCTTTACGGAACGGTAAAAGTGTTCGGGAAAGGTTCAACCGAAAGAATAGTTCCTATAGGTTATAAATGCTGCATTGCAATAAAAAAATATCTTGATCAAAGGAAACAAACAGACGGCTTTAATTCGCCTTTGTTCCTAAACAAAGATAATGTAAGAATAACATCAAGAGGAGCAAGAAAAATTTTACATAATTGGTTTGTAAAGGCGGGATTTATAAAAAAAGTTTCACCGCATACAATAAGGCATTCGTTTGCTACACATTTACTTGACAGGGGTTGTGATATAAAAAGTGTTCAGCAAATGTTAGGACATAAAAATTTGGCAACTACACAAATTTATACACATGTTACACTTGAAAGTTTAAGAAAGGTTTACGATAAAACACATCCAAGGGTTTAACTTATGATTACGGAAAATATAAAAATATTAATGGAAGATACGGGTTGTAGCCAGCATGAAGCCGAGCAGGCATTGGAAGTTGCCGGCGGTAATTTGGAACAGGCAATTATAAATATAGGCGTTATGTTAAAAAACATAACAGCATATAAAGCCAAAATAAAAAACAAACAAAAAAATATTTACGGGCTTATCCATATAATTACGAATAACAAAAATTTAGACTTGTTAAGGTTTAGTTCGGTAATGACATATAACCCCGTTGTTTACGAACAGGAAGTATCAATGGATTGGTTTTCGTTTGAAAAAGCAATTTTTTATTATCGTTTGGAACCCGGCACAATAGAACAATATACAAGAATGGTGGATACCGATTTTGCGATATTTATAACCGATAAATTAAAACAGCATCAAATTATATCTTTGGAAGATATGAAAAATATGATTGAAGAGTTTTTTGTTTTGGAAGATGTGGAAATTGAAATAATTGCACAAGAATTAACTTTAAGAGAATTTAAAAGACTTCCTAACAGCGAGCATATAATAATTTCCGAAACAATAAAATCAAATGATGCGGGCGAAATAAAACTTGATACCGTTATTATGGAAGATGATTTGGGCAAAAAAATTGATAATATTGTTGCCGAAGATGTTGTTCTTGCAACAATTACCGATACCAGAGATATAGCTCACTATTTAGGTCATTTAATCGGTGCAAGAAAAGATAATGAAATGATTTCTATTCCCGTTACTGTAAAAAATGTAATAAAAAAAGAAGAAGTTTATACGGTTTATTTAAAATATGCCGATTTAATTACCGGAGTTGCAAAAGTTAAAAGCGGTAAAAAATTAAAAGTTCTTTCAACAAAAAAGAAACCGTGGTGGATGAGCTTGAAATTGAAATCAATTTTTACCAAAAATTAAAATTACATTTTAAAATTTTTAACTCTTTTTATTTCATCATTGCGGGGCAACTTGTTGCCGTGGCAATCCGTGAGTTTTTTCTTTAAAAGTATTTTTCTTTTTTCTGTGCCGGAACTATTCACTCGTATTTTTTAGGCACGGGCTCCAACTGTGTTTTTCTAACAACCTAATGTAACGAAAAACGCCACGAACAATGTCGCCCTAAGAATTAAAGTAAAAAATTCTTACCTAAAAATATATCATTCATAAGCAGTTCCTAAGGCACTTTCAAAAAGAAAATATTTCTAAAATTTTGTTTGTCGTTCAACTCTAAGCTCTCAGCTCTAAACTTTAAACTAAAAAAATTTGCACTGCAAAATTTTTTAATGTATAATACCTAACATAGTTAGTTAAAAATAAAGTCGGTAAATTTACCGACTTAAAACAAAAGGAGAGAAAAAGTAAAATGAAAAAAAGTTTATTGGCAATGTTGTTGGCAGTAGCACTTGTAGCACCTGTTTTTGCAGCAAAAGATATGTGGATCGGCGGAAGTTTAGGGTATGAAAATGTCAGTATGACAAACGGACCTAAAGATTCATCAGTTTCCTGGTCAATCAGTCCTGAATTCGGATACAGCATAAATGAAACTTGGGATATCGGTATTGATTTAAGTTATTCATCTGACGAAAATTCCGGAGAATTTAGAAAAATAAATATTGGAGACAGTAAAGTAACGGCAGTTGAAATTGCACCTTTTGCAAGATATAAATTATTTTCAATAGGTTCTTTTGATGTTTTAGCCAAAGGTAAACTCTTTTTTGTAAGTGCAAAAGCAGATGATGCCGATGCTACAATTGACGGTTATGGAATAGCAATAGCACCTGTTATAACATACAGCATAAACGAAACTTGGTCAATCGGTTGCACACTTAACTTTGCAGAACTCGGATATACACATGTAAAAGGTGATAAAAATCTTAACGATCAAGAAGCTAATATATTCGGATTTAATGCAAACGACGGTTCAATAATAAGTGTAGGTTTCTCATACCATTTCTAAAAAATTGCCGAAAGGCAATTTTGGGCTGATAAGCTTAAATGCTTAAAAGTTTAAAAACGGAATATAAAATAATAAAAAAGAGCAGAAGATTTTTCTTCTGCTCTTTTTTGTTTAAGTTTTATTATTCTAACGGAATACATTTTACCGTTTTTTAAAAGATAAAATTGCCTTTTTTATTACAATCTTCCAATTCACTGTAGTAAACAATAATTAAATTTTGTAAAATCAATATTCAGTGTTAAAAGGGGGATTTTTTAATGATTAAATTTAAAATAGTTTTTATGCTTTTTAGTATAATATTAATTTCGTCTTGTGCTACAACGTATAAAAGGGCAAGTTCTCCCGAAAGTGTCGGTTATTACGATAGTCTTTTACAACAAAATATGTACGAAGTAACTTTTAACGGAAATTCAGATGTTTCAACAACAACGGCACAAGATTATGCTTTATTAAGAGCAGCGGAAATTTGTATTGAAAACGGCTATAAAACGTTTGATATCATAAATTCAAAAGATAATTCAAAAACAGAAACCGGTGCATATACAAATCATTACGGAAGATTTCAATCGGCTACATATATTTCTTCAAGTACATATCCTAAGATAGCATTGATAATAAAATGTTCAAAAGAAAATAATCTAACCTTTATAGCTGAACAGATAAAAGAAAATTTAAGAAAAAAATATAAACTTGAAGATAAAAATAAATAGATTATTAATATATCATTTGATAATTGATAAATTATATAATAAAGTTTCGGTTTTGTTTGACAAAAGCTTTATATTTTGATATTCTAATGACTCCGAGAATATGTAGTATACTTTATATGCATGCCGACGTAGCTCAGCTGGTAGAGCAACGGTTTTGTAAACCGTAGGTCGAAGGTTCAAACCCTTTCGTCGGCTTTCTTTAAATATCTGGCAATTTTATGAAAAGTGAAATGAGATACAGTCTCAGTTTTAAATTCACGTTAGTAATTTCAATAGTTATCATAATTACCTCCGTAGTGTTAAGTTGGTTTTTTATCAACGGACAATCATTGTTGTTACAAAGTTCAATAGAAAATAAAGGTATTATAATAGCGCACGGTTTAGCCGGTTCTTGTGAATACGGTGTTGTTGCCAAAAATCATGATTTTCTTTTAAGTTTAACAAAAGATACAATAAAAAAAGACGATGTCCTTTATGCCGTTATTTATGACGAACTTGGTAATACTTTAGCTGAATCGTTGGTTTCCACAACAGATATTAATAATTTTGTTACGGCATCTTCTTTTGATCAAAAATATATTGCTTCTCTCGATAAAAACGGTTTACAAACAAAAATATTAAATATCAAAGAAATAGGTGATGTAGTTGAAATATTTGTTCCCATGGTATCATATAATACGGGGTCATATACTTTTATACCGACAAATCCAATGATGATGCCGAAAGCAAAAACTACTAAAGTAATCGGGCTTGTTCGTGTAGGGCTTACTTTGGAAAGAATAAAATATCAGATATCCAAAGTTAAAAGAAGTATCATTATTTTGACGGTAGTTGTAATTTTAGCCGCAATTATAATATCAATATTTTTAATCAAAATAATTATACGGCCTATCAACGAATTGTTAATAGGAACAAATCAAATAGCAAAAGGGATATTAAGTTACAGAGTTCCGTTAATATCGAAAGATGAATTCAGAGATTTGGCTATTTCATTTAATTCAATGGCGTCGGATATGGAAGCTCAAATAAAAGAATTAAACAGAGAAAAGAAAAATTTATTGACACTTAAGATTGCATTTGAAGAAAGAAGTCGCGAACTTGAAAAAACTTTGGATAAAGTTCAAAGCATACAAAAAGATTTGATAAGTGCCGAAAAATTTGCAACTATCGGTAGATTATCTTCATCTGTTGCACATGAATTAAGAAATCCGCTGGCAAGTATTAAAAATATTTCTTACTTTTTATTAAAAATGGGAAATTATACAAATGAAAAAGAAAAGAAGATGATTCAAATGTTATCCGATGAAGTTGTTCGAGCAAACAAAATTATTACCGAGCTTCTTGATTACTCAAAAACTAAACAGATAAATAAATTGGAAATAGATGTAGGTGTGTTAATAGATAAAGCCATAAAATCGGTTCCTGTTGCCGAAAATATTAAAGTTATAGATCAATCGGGCAGATTTATTGTTTCAGTCGATCCGGACAGAATAGTACAGGTTTTAATAAACCTTATTGCAAATGCAAGGGATGCAATGCCGCAAACAGGCGGAACAATTACCTTATCGTCATCAGTATCGACGGATAATAAATTTATGATAAAAGTATCTGATACGGCTTCGGGAATGACTGATGAAACAATTGCAAAGTTATTTGAACCTTTGTTTACAACAAAATTAAAAGGTATCGGTTTAGGTTTACCTATAGTAAAAGAAATAATAGAAGCCCATGGCGGAGTAATAACCGTTACAAGCAAAGTGGGTGTTGGAACCGAATTTATAGTTTTGTTACCGATTAAATAAAAAAAGGGTTTTTTATGGATGAAAAACATTTGAAAATTTTAATAGTTGATGATGAAGAAGCATTAAGGGAATCTACTTCAAGTATTTTGGATTTATACGGATACGAAACAAAAACGGCATCTTGCGGTACCGAAGCTATTGAAATGGTGAAAAAAGAACAATTTGATATGCTTTTTTCCGATATGAGAATGCCCGATATTACGGGGACCGACGTTATAAGAGCCGTAAAGCAAATTCAGCCGGACTTAATTTGTATTATAATGACAGCTTATGCTTTAAATGAATTGATAGTTGAAGCTTTGGAATTAGGTGCAAATTTTTGTTTAACGAAGCCCTTTGAAATAGAAAAGATGTTAGATATAATAACCGAATTATCAAATCAACCTTTTGTTGTGGTTATTGATGAAAAGAAAAATATTTCCAGAAATTTTTTATCCAACTTAAAACAAGACGGCTTAAATACAGTTTTTATAGAAAAAACAACGGCCGATATAAGTTTTATGAAAAGACACTATCCGGATAATTTAATTATTGGTATTAACGATAGTGTTGACCAACAGGCACAAACAATAATAAATAATATAAAATCTTTAAACGATAAATTACCTAAAATTATTTTAACAGGTCCGAAAAGTGCCGAATCTTTTATTGATAACATTAAAAATTTAACGGATCAACCTGTAAACTTTTTAGAAACGCCTGTTAATATTAATAATATTTTTTATTTAATTACGGGCAGGGCAAGAAAATTAAATATAGCTGCTATTGCCATAAATGACGTTAATTTTAAACAGTTATTTCCTGAAGATAAATACAACGTATTTGAATATGAAACTCAACAAAAATTTTTAGACGAGTTGAAAAATGATTTTTTTGATATAGTAATAGTAAATATTAATAATGAAGATTTATTGTTAGAATTTCATAAACAAATTCATCAATTAATGCCTAACGAAAAAATTCTTTATTTGGTTAACAATACGGGAATTTTATCTTCTTTGGAAGAAAATACTTTTTATTATATAGCAAAACCGTATTTACCGCAACAACTTTTGGAACAGGTTACTGATATTATAGGCGGTGCAAATAATGGAAAATAAAGTTTATAATTTAACGAAAAAAGAATTGAATACCGAAAAAAATAAAGTAATTGCAAGGTTTGCTTCAATTGCTTCACATGATTTAAAAAACAGTCTCGGCGGTTTGTCGAATATTTCATATTATTTTTCAAAAGTTTTTAAAATTGAAGGCGAAGTCCCTAATAAAATGTTGGAATTATTGTCGTCCGAAGTTAAGCATTTAAACCAGCTTATTACTGATTTGTTGGATAAAACAAGAGTAAAACAAATAACAAAAACCGAGTGTGATTTAAAGCAGATAATTGAGCAGGCAATTGAAAATTCAAAAACTGATAAAATAACATTTAAAACAAATTTAACATCCGCAAATATTTATGCCGATAAAGATAAAATGGTACTTGTCTTTTTTAATATAATAAAAAATGCAAAAGATGCAATGGAAAATAGCGGTGCAGTTGATGTAAATATGGCAATTTCGGATAATAAAGTAACAGTTACGGTTAAAGATAACGGTATAGGAATGGATGAACAAACGCTTGAAAATTGTTTTGACCCTATGTTCTCTACAAAAACAGCTAAAGCCATGGGGATGGGGCTTTCGGTTGCTTTACAAATAGTTGAAGCTTGTGACGGAACAATAAATATTGAAAGCCGAAAAAATGAAGGAACTTCCGTTGCAGTAACGCTTCCGTGTAAATAACTTAAAAATTTAATTTCATTAAAAGTGCGTTAGAAGAATTGTTGTAATATTTTTCTCTTAACGAATATTGTTTAAATCCTGCATTTTTATAAAGGTTTTGAGCAACAATATTATTTTGATGAACTTCCAAAAAAATAACATTACAATTTTTTTCCTTAATATCTTTAATCGCAAAGTTTAAAATATATTTACCCGCTTTTATACCTCTGAAATTTTTATCAATTACAATATCTAAAATTTCGGCTTCATCAAATACAATTCTGTAAATTATAAATCCTATAATTTGATTATCTTTTTTTATAATTTTAAATACGGAGAATTTATTTTTATACTCATCCAAAAACATTTGTTTGGTCCAATGTGAATATTCGGATTGTTTTTCTATTTCAATAATTTTATCGATGAGTGTTTTGTTGAAATCGGAAATGTTAAATTTTAAAATCACTTTTTATATTGCCTGTTTGTTTTATTACAAATTGTTTGATAATTAAATGATGTCTGAAATATACAAATAAATTTGTTTTGTAGGAAACATTATTAAAATAATTTTTTACATTAATATAAGAATCTTCATTTTTATATTCGTAAACAAATGCTCCGGTTGAATTTCTAAATTCATCCGGTAACGGCCATAAATCATATTGACTTTTTTTTGTTTGATGCGGCAAAACCGCAGTTTTTATTTTATTTTTTGAATAGTATGCTATTGTTGATGAAAGTTGATGAGAAGGCGTCATAACAAAAGAATAATTTTCATTTAACAATTTTTTTGTTAATTCATCATAACTGTAAAACCAATTTGTAGTATCGGCAACAGCAGCATCCTCGGATATAAGTTCAACGGGAAATATTGTAAATTTTGCATGAAGGCCTACTAAAACGGATATTACTATATTAAAAATAATACTTATCTTTAATATCTTTTTTTTAAATTTACTGCCGTCCAAAAAATATACCGCCGCAATTATTGCAAATGTAAAATATGCGGGTATTGGCCAATTGCCTCCGGGTAATCTTTTTAATGCGGTTATTACGTAAAATAAAATTACCGGAACTGAAAATGAAGCAAGAAATATATTTTTTGTGTTTTTTGAAAATAAATATTTTATACCGATATACAAAATCGGTAAAAATAAAAAAACGTTGAAAACACCTGCTTGTGTTGCCAAATATTCGCCTATATAATTAAATCTTATTCCTTCATTTGATAACCCGTGTCCTATTTGATAGGAAAAAGATGCCCAGTTATATTGCCAGTTCCAATATATTACCGGTAAAAAACAAATAAAAGAAATTATTAATCCCAAATATAATTGGTAACTTTTGAACCAATATAATTTTTTATCGAGTAACATATAAATAAACAGACTCATTAAAAATAAACAAGCCGTATATTTTGATAACATGGATAAACCGAAAAATAATCCTATTATATACCAATAGTTTTGATTTTCGGTTTTTATTAATTTCCAAACAAAAAAAGTTGCTAACGATAAAAACAAAAATACCGGAGTATCCGGTGTTGTTATAATTGAAACCGAAAATAAAATCGGCATTGAATGTAAAATTATTACCGAAGCCGAAGAAATAACTTCATTTTTAAATAATTCTTTTACCAATTTCCACAGTAAAAAACTTAAAATAACCGTTACTATTATTGTGGAAAATCGAACTGCAAGTTCCGATGATGAAAATAAAGTTGTAAGTTTTATAAAGTATGCAACCATAGGAGCATGGTCATAATAACTTAATTGCAGTTTTGTCGACCATAACCAATAATATGCTTCATCAGGATGCAAACATAAAGCAGCTGCCAAAAATATTTTCCAGAAAATTGAAAAACATACAAAAATTATAGTGTTTTTTAAATTAAAGATTTTTTCCACTTGTTCCCCAAAGGATAAGCCATACAAAAACAAAACCTATAAGAACAGGAATCATTGTTTCGGGTAGTATTACGCTGTGTGTATTTGCGGTAAATAAATTTGCAAAATAAAATAATGCACAGTCGAAAAACAATGCAAATAATAAACTTATAAAGCGGATTATTGTTTTAAATTTAAAAATTGATAAAAATACAAATATAAAAGATATTATCATATAAAAACTTAAAATATATTTTGCTTTAGTATAAGTTAAATAATTTATTAGTGCATAAAACGGTTCAAAAATATATCTTATGATCGATTGATTTCCTCTGACATTATGAACTATAACCTGTACTTGCGGTTTTTCTTTTAACAATTCAAATAAATTTTTGTTTCCGTCATTTCTTATTACGGACCAAACGTTTGTCATATAACCGTAGCCGTGCCAATCGGTTGAACCCAACATAAGTAAGTTGTTTTGTTTGCATATATCAATAAGTTCCTTTCTTGTTGAATCCGTAATATATCTGTACCCGCAGTTGTATATTTCAAATCCGTCAATTCCGCAGGATACAACTTCATTTAAATCAGGTCTGTGCCATTTCCACCAATGCGGCATAATTACCAGCATATTGTTTTTGTGTGCCAAATTTATTAAATCTTTAAGAGAATTTTTTGCGAAATCTTCGTAACGAAAAAATTTTGAAGAAAGAAGTAAAACCGAAATTCCTTCGGTTGTTCTTATTTGTATTCCTGGAAAAACATGGTTCCTTTTTTGTCCCGAAGGGAATAAAAAGAAACCTCTTGTAGTATCATGTTCCGTTATAAAAAAGTCCGTATAACCCTGTGAAAAATGAAAATTCATACTTGAATAAATATTTGAAATTACATCTCTTGATGAAATTGTATGCGAATGCGGATCAAAAACAGTGTAATTATTCGAGGACGGTATAATTTTAGGTCCTTGAACCGGTAACAGTATTACAAGACAAATTATTGAAGCCACTAAAAATACGGAAAATACGGGGAAAAAAATTTTCGCTTTTCTGCTTAAATTTTTTGCTTTGGCAAAAACTATTGCAAAAACTGTTGTCCAAACAAACCATGAGACAAGTGCAAAAATGTAACCTGAGCGTTCCATGGTCAAAATATGGTATGCGAATGCATAAAACGGCTCAATAAAAAGTCTTAATAAAGGCCATTGTAAATGAAAAGAATTTACCGTTTGTCCGGTTGCAATATCAATTAAATTCGGAGCATAGCAAAAATAATTTATTAAAAAAGATACAAATAATACAGATATTAAAATATAAACTTTTTTCATTTTTATTTTTTTGAACTTTTTGTATCAACGGCTAATGCAAATTTTGTAACCCCCGTTTTTTTTGCCTTATCTATTATTTGAATTATTAAATCGTATTGAACATTTTTGTCGCCTTTAATAACTACGGCTTTATCGGGGTTTGATCTTGTAAGTTTAAAAATTGCCTCTTCAAGATATGCCATGTGAACTTGTTTGTTATCGATATATATAAAACCGTCTTTATCCGCCGTAATTTCTATATTTTTAGATTTTGCATTTTCGGTAACTTCCGCTTTTGGCAGATTAATTTTTATTTCGTTATTTGACAACATTGGTGTTGTTATCATAAAAATTATAAGCAGCACCAAAACCACATCGGTAAAAGGAGTTATATTTATATCTGAAACTATTTTATTTTTTCTTTTCATTATTATTTATAAACCGATTCCTTTGGTAATAACTTTATAATATCATCCGTTGCAGATACGGCATATTCCATATCAACCGTAAAATTATCAATTGCTTTTGAAAGAAAATTATATGCTACAACAGCAGGTATTGCAACTAATAAACCGGTTGCCGTTGCAATTAACGATTCTGCCACACCGCCTATAACAACACTTATTCCTCCGGAACCTGCCAGTGAAATATTATGAAATGAATGAATAATACCTATTACCGTTCCGAATAAACCTATATAAACCGACACGCTTCCGATAGTTCCTATTATTGTTGTATATCTTTCCAATTTTACCGTTTCCAATAAGATTTCTCTTTTCATTGCTTCTTTTACATTTGGTTTTCCCGTATGCAAGAATTGGGTTAAACCGGCTTTTACAATATTTGCTACAGGAGAATTTATTCTTTTACAAAATAAAATTACTTCCGTAATATTATTATTTTCTTGCAGAAGCTTATGAATTTTTTTCATAAAGTTTTGAACCGAAATTTTATTTTTACTTTTAAATTCAAGTATTTTAAAAATAATTACGGTAACCGAAATTATTGAAGCAAACAACAATACATACAGGGTTGCCCCGCCCATTGATAAAATTTCAAAAATGCTTTTATTTTCAAACATAATTTCTCCAAAAATGAAAATCAGTTAGACCACGCCGGAGTGAAAGAACTTCCCGGAATATCGGCCAATTTTCTAATGCCCGAGCCGTCAACTCCCATTATATATATTTCACTTTTACCCGACCTTGTGGAACTGAATGCTATAAATCTTCCGTCGGCAGACCATACCGGTGACTCATTGTTTCCCTGAGCTTCCGTTAATCTGAATAATTTGGCTTTCGGTAAATCATAAATAAAAATATCATAAAATCTGTCTGCTTTCATTGTAAAAACAATTTTATCACCTTTAGGGGACCATACCGGAGTATCACAAGGTCCTTTTGAAGTAAGTCTTCTTAAATTTACTCCGTCTATATCCATTATATAAACCTGCGGATATCCCGCTCTGTCGGAAATGAATGTTATTTCTTTACCGCTCGGTGAAAACGACGGGCTTGTGTCAATATATTTTCCTTCCGTCAATCTTCTTAAAACAACACCGTTACTGTCCAAAAGGTATAAATTAGGAAAATTTCCTCTTGATAAAGTTGCAACCATTGTTTTCCCGTTAGGTGCAAATGATGTAGGGGCATTTAAACCTTGAATTGTGGAAAGTGCCTTTCTTTTATTTTTGGTTATATCCACAAGAAATAAGTCCGGGTTATTGTAAAGATAAGTTGTGTAAATTATTTGGTTTGTATGCGGAACCCATTTCGGAAGAATGTTTATTCCGTTGTCTTTTGTTATTCTTCTTAAATTATAGCCGTCATAATCTATTACATAAATTTCTTTATATTTTGTATTGTTATTTGAAAATGCTATTTTTGAAGTGGCAATTCCAACTTCTCCGGTGAACCTTTTTACAATTTCATCACTTATTTGATGAGCTACGATTCTATAATTTACCGTAGTATTATTATATTTGTCTTCCCAAATAAGCTGCCTGCTGTCAACGTCATACATCTTAACCGTAATTATTAATTTTGTCAATTCAACTACGGAAACTTCTCCTGTTAAAATTACGGAAACATTTTTTTGTGCCCAATAAGAAAAATGAGATTTCATGTCGAATTTATATGAAGTATTTGCCGTAGCTACATTAAAATGTCTTGATAAAATTAAATCGTTTTCCAATACATCTCTAAAATCTTTTGCTGTTTCCATTTCTTCAAATGTTCCGTTTACGGGAACAAAATCCGCAAGCCCTATTCCCGACCTGCTTGCATTGCTTCCGGACAAAGACAAATAAATGTCGTCCTGACAAAAACCTGCCGTAAAATATGAAAACAAAATGAATAATGTTACAAAAAAGATGTTTGTTAATTTAGTTAAATTTAAATTCAAAATAAACTCCTAAATCATCTTCCGTATATGCCTCCGGTAAAGGAGCAAAAGGACTTGATAATATAATTGCTCTTGTTGCATTTTCATCAAAGTCGCTGTTTCCGGAAGATTCTTTTATTCTTGTGGCAACAACATCGCCATCTCTGTTAATTTTAAAATATATAACGGCTCTTAATGCCCTGTATGCACCGGCCCATTGCCAATTTCTTCTTATTTTCTTAACTATGGAATTTGCATAGTAAGAAAATTTAAAGTTTGTGTTTTCAAACATAACGCCTTTGCTTCCGCTGTTTGAAGGAACATTAAAAGGATCCGTATCACTGCCTGTTTTTGCATCCGCAAAAACATCATTTTCTTTTTGAACTGAAGTTTCTTTGGTTACTTCCTTATTTACTTCTTTTTTCGGTTTTTCTTTAACTTTTTGTTTTTTTTCTTCAGTTTTTTTCTTTGCTTCTTTTTTCTTTGACTTCTTCTCTATTTTTATACTGTCATTATCAATTTCTTTTTTTGTTTCCTTCACCACGGCTTTCTTTTCATATTTTTCAGTTGCGGATTCGGACTTAGCCGGGTTGTTATTTGCAAAATTATTTGTTTCTACAGGTGAAATAAAATTAACATCTATCGGAATTTGTATAAAATTTTCTTCTTTTTTTGTGTTATAAAAAATTGCAAATAATACAACCAAATGTAAACAAAGCGAAAAAACAAAAAAAGGAAAAAGTTTATTTGATTTATCAATTTGCATATACTTTCAGCTTTTCTTTAGCCGTAAATGCCTCGGCACTTTTCGGAAAATCCTGCAATATGGATTTCAATACTATAACCGTTTCGTTTTTCTTTCCCAAAAGTTCCAAACATAAAGCCATTTTTAATCTTGCCGAGGATGCAAATTCGGAAGTTTGATAAGAAGATTCCACTTTTTTATATTCTTCGTAAGCATCAGCCCAACTGTTTCTTGAATATAAACATTCTCCTATATAATATTGAGCATGTACGGCTAATTCATGTTCCGGATATTTTTTTAAAAATGATTTAAAACCCATTTCCGCAAGTTCATACCTTCCGACAAGAAAATCATTATAAGCATTATTATAAACTTCCGACGGACTTGCCTGCAAGTCGGGTTGCTTTGTGTCCGAAATTTGATTGTTTTTCTGGATAAATTCCAAATCCTGAATTTTTTGTTTTAATGAAGAAACCGTTTTGTTAAGCGCCTGTATTGAAGCATTCATTGTATCTATCGTCGCTAAACTTGCATCATATTTGGAATATAAATCTACTTGCTTTTCCTGTAAATTTTTATTGGCAACCTGTAATTGTGCAACTTCGCTTCGCAAATCGGAATCGGTTTGTTGGTTTAACGCCGCGCACCCCGATATAAAAAATAAAACCGGTAAAAAAAATATAAATTTATTGTATTTCATTTAGTTTACTTAACGATAACTTTTGTTTCGGCTCTTCTGTTTTTAGCCCAAGCAGACTCATTGCTTCTTTTATCCTCGGGTTTTTCTTCACCGTAAGAAATTGTAGCTATTCTGCTTGGCAAAATACCAAGTTGAACGTAATATTCTTTTACTTTTAATGCTCTTCTTTGTCCCAATGATAAATTATATTCGGAAGTTCCTCTTTCGTCGCAATGACCTTCAACAACAAGTTTTAAATTTGCATTGTTTTTTAAATATTTTGCATTTTCTTTTAAAATTTCTTTTGCTTCTTCGGTTATGGAATTACTGTCGTAATCAAAATATATGGTAGCTAAGCCGGCTCTTTTATCCGTAGCAGAATTTCTTAAAGAAGGTTCATCCGTAAATCTTATATCATCAATTGATATCGGCTCACCTTGAGAAGAAAAAGCATCATCTCCTCCCAAAGTACCGTCAGGGTTTGTTGTTTGTTTTTTTGCACAAGCTCCGATACATAAACATAATGCCAACAACATAATTACAGATAAATTTTTCATATATCCTCCGTTTATTTTTATTCTAACAAATATTTAGATTATTTTATCTAAATAATAATTTTTCGTCAACATATATAAACGGTATAATTTAAGTACAAATTTAACGTTTTGATACTGTTAAATATTTTCCCAATTTTATATAATTCTACGATAATTGAAGGTATTAACGGTTAATAAAAATTATTAAGAGGTAATAAAGATGAAAGACGA
Organism: Candidatus Ruminimicrobium bovinum; assembly: GCF_902760015.1. Lineage (NCBI taxonomy): Bacteria > Pseudomonadati > Elusimicrobiota > Endomicrobiia > Endomicrobiales > Endomicrobiaceae > Candidatus Ruminimicrobium > Candidatus Ruminimicrobium bovinum. The sequence goes on along the minus strand of NZ_CACWEU010000091.1, from coordinate 18,562 downwards.
ATCAAAATGTTTGCATTCCGGATACACTCCGGTAAACGGCGGTCCGCGAGTTATGCCGATATATCAAAGTACTACTTTTCGTTATAATTCAACACAGGAAATTGCGGAAGTTTTCGATGACCCTACAAAAAACCATATATATTCAAGATTTACAAATCCGACCGTGGATGTTGTAGAAAAGAAAATTGCAGACCTTGAACACGGAGTTGCCGCAATGTGTACATCTTCGGGGCAAATGGCATCGTTACTTTCAATACTTAACCTTTGTAACTCGGGGGACAGTTTTGTAAGTACATCGGCTATTTACGGCGGAACAATAAACCTTTTTGCTTTTACGCTTAAAAAACTCGGTATAGAGTGTATTTTTGTCAGTGTGGATGCAACGGAAGCAGAAATACAAAAAGCAATAAAACCGAATACTAAAGCAATTTTCGGAGAAACATTAACAAATCCTTCTTTGCAAATATTCGATATAGAAAAATTTGCCAAAGTTGCGCATGCAAATAAAATTCCTTTAATAGTTGATAATACTTTTGCAACACCCATACTTTGTAAACCTATAGATTACGGAGCAGATATTGTTGTTCATTCAACATCAAAATATATGGACGGACATGCTTTGCAGGTAGGCGGAGTAATTATAGATTCCGGAAAGTTTGATTTTACTTGCGGAAAGTTTCCGGAATTTACCGAACCCGACGAATCTTATCATGGAACCGTTTACACAAAAAAATATCCGTTTGCACCGTATATTATAAAAGCAAGAATGCAACTTATGAGAGATTTCGGTGCATATCCTTCGGGACATTCCGGATTTTTATTAAATATAGGTGTAGAAACACTTGCCGTCAGAATGGAAAGATATTGTTCAAATGCAATAACCGTAGCAAAATATTTGGAAAAACATCCTAAAATAGAATCGGTAAATTATCCGGGGTTGAAAGGCAATAAATATTATGATTTGGCACAAAAATATTTACCCAAAGGACAAAGCGGAGTAATGTCTGTAACAATTAAAGGCGGCAAACAACCTGCAATAAAATTTATGGATAATTTAAAAATGGCTTCAAACGAAGTTCATGTTGCAGATATAAGAACTTGTGTTTTGCACCCTGCATCCGCTACACACAGACAGCTTACCGATGAGCAATTGGTAGCATGCGGAATAAACCCGGGAATGGTTAGGTTTTCCGTAGGGCTTGAAAATGTTGATGATATTATTGAAGATTTGGAAAATGCTTTAAAAGCTGTATAAACAGAGGTTTTTATGTTAATAGATTCTCATGCACATACAACCGATACAAAATTCGATACGGATAGAAATGAAGTTTTAAACAGAGCATTTGCAAACGGACTTGAATACATAATAGAAGTGGGTTGCGAACCTCCCTTTTGGGATAAAGTAGCCGAGCTTTCAAAAAATGAAAAAATTTATTCAATGTTCGGGCTTCATCCGCAGGATGCCGATAAATTTAACGATGAACTTTTTGATAAATTAAAAACTTTATTGAATGATAAAAAATGTGTGGCAGTTGGTGAAATAGGGCTCGATTACCATTACGAAAATTATGACGGTAAGTTGCAAAAAGAAGTTTTTATAAAACAAATAAATTTAGCTTTGGAAATAAATAAACCGATTTGTGTTCACTGTAGAGATGCTTATGATGATATGGTGGAAATTTTTAAAAGTTTTACCGGTTTACCAAAGGGTGTAATACACTGTTTTTCCGGAAGTTTTGAACAGGCAAAAGTTGTGCTTGATATGGGCTTTTTAATAGGTATCGACGGACCTTCAACTTATCCCAAATCCAACAAACTTACAAAAGTTATTGAAAATGTTCCTTTGGATAAAATTTTAGTTGAAACCGATTGCCCTTACCTTGCACCTCAGAAATACAGAGGAACAAGAAACGAACCTGCTTATGTTGTTGAAGTTGCAAAAAAAATTGCCGAAGTTAAAAATGTTTCTTTTGAAGAAGTTTGTGAAACCACATTTGCAAATACATTGAAACTTTATAATATAAAATAATTTTTATGAAAAATTTGATTTTGATATTATTATGCTTTGTTTTGTTTTGTTCATGCTCAGTTCTTGATTACCCGAAAAGAATAGCAGGATACTCTGTTGCAAATTTTGAAAACGAACGGGAAGGCAGGTTTGCAATGGATATAAATTTACCTGCGCAAAAAGCATACAATAAATGTAATTTGTTTATATTTGAAAAACATCTTAAAACAAATTTTAAAAATGATAAAAAATTATATGTAGTTGCAAGTCAGTGTTCGCTGCTTTATGAATTTTGTTTGGATTCCACGGAAGTCGGTTTTTTTGTAAAAGAAAAAGATGACAAATCATCAACAATAGAAATAATTTCGAACAATGTAAACCTTGCTAAGTTTATTTTTCAAAAATTTAAGGATTATAACAATTAGAAATATCTTTTACAATTTATAATTTTTAATTTTTGATTGACACGGAATAAAAAAATAATTATAATTTTTTTATTGTTTATTTAAGAATGGAGGAAAAAAATGAATTTAATTAAAAATTTTGCAGTTTGTATTGCAGTTGTTTTAGTTGCCGTTTCTTTTGTTTATTCGGCACAAAATCCCGCTATAAGTCGTGATGCTTCGGGTGCTTATGTTTATGAAACAACTATCGGTTCTCTTGTTCAAAGGAGAATGTATGAAGAAATTAAAATGATAAACAATTCGTCTTATCCGCTTGCATATATTACTTGTAAAATTGTTATTAAAGGTGTGGAGCATGATATGAGACCGATTCCTTTTTTAAAAGTTGCCGACAGCGAAGGTTTTGACGGATATTATGAAGATGATATCAGCAGAGAAATTCCGAAATATTTCGGCAAAGACGGAAAATTTTCAAAGAAAAATAATAATGTAGTTAAATTTATTTTTAAAATGAGAGAAAATGAAGACAAGGTTGCAATAACGGATGTTTACGATTCCGAAGATGATTTATGTTTTATAATTTCCGATACTCAAGACAATTATCAACCTTCCGTAGCTCCGGCTGCCGTTGCGCCTGTTGCTCCTTCCGCACCTGCTGTTGCTGCACCTGCTGCACCTGCAACACCTTCGGTTGCACCGGCAACGGATGATACTACCGTTGTTATTGACGGTAAAAAATATTTGATTCATGGCGGAAAAGCTTATCCGGTACAATAGTTAAAAATATTTACGGAGTTTATATGAGAAAAAATTTCGGGCAACAAACATGGTTTTACCCTATGCCTGTATTAATAGTTGCGGCTTATGACGAGCATAATAAAGCCAATGCAATGAATGCGGCGTGGGGCGGAATATACGATTATAAAAAAGTTATTATTTGTTTGGATGAAAGTCATAAAACAACAAAAAATATAAAAATTAAAAAAGCTTTTACAATAAGTTTTGCGGATGTTAAACATGTAAAAGAATGTGATTATTTAGGCATAGTTTCAGGTAACGATATTTCGGATAAAATAGAAAAAGCTGGTTTTAGCATAACAAAAAGTTCTTTTGTTGATGCGCCCGTAATAAACGAACTTCCGATGACTTTGGAATGTAATTTGTTAAAATTTGATGACAACGGAAATATTATAGGTGAAATTGTTAATGTAAGCGCAAAAGAAGAAATTTTAAATGATAAAGGTCAAATTGATCCGTTGAAGTTACAACCTATATCTTATGACGGTGTCGGACATAAATATTTAAAAATAAGCGAAATTGCCGGAACTGCATTTTCTGACGGAAAAGCAATAAAATAATTTTTTACATGTTTTTGTTGGGAGTATAAAATGACAATTATAGAAAAACTTAAAGAAGATTTAAAAACATATATGAAAGCGAAAGATATGGTAAGTTTAAATACGGTTAGAGCCATACTTAATGAGATAAATATAAGAGAAATGAAAAATATAAAAATTAACGATGAAGAAATTATAAAGGTTCTCAGAAGTGAAGCAAAAAAGAGAAAAGAATCTATTGAAACTTTCCAAAAAGCAGGCAGAACCGATTTGACGGAAAAAGAAGGAAAAGAACTTAAAATAATAGAAGGATATCTTCCTGCCGAAATGTCAGATGAGGAATTGATTGCAAAACTTAAAGAAGTTGCGGCTTCTTGTTCGGATAAAAATTTTGGAACGGTAATGAAAGCCGCCGTATCTGCACTTAAAGGTGCAGCAGACGGCAAAAGAATATCCGCTTTATTAAAACAAATACTTTAAATTGTAATTAAAGAAAGAAATATTTTATATATTTTTACCGTAAATACCCGACAATCCTTTATTTAGAAAATTCGGAGAAAATTTTGCTTAATAATTTATCGATAAAAAATTATGCTTTGATAGAGGATATTTCGATTGACTTTACAAAAGGTCTTTCAGTATTAACGGGTGAAACAGGCGCCGGAAAATCAATAATAATAGGAGCTGTCGATTTATTGTTAGGTGAAAGGGCATCATCATCGGCAATAAGAAACGGACAAAAAATATGTACGATAACGGCAAGTTTTGATATTTCTTCAAACAAAAAAATAAATTCCGTATTTGAAAAATACGGTCTTGAACAAACCGATGAACTTATAATAAGAAGGCAACTGGATATTTCCGGCAAAAATAAAATTTTTATAAATGACACCCCCGTAAGTTTAACCGCATTAACGGAAACAGGAAAATACCTTATTGATTTTTATGCTCAACATAAAAGTAATATGCTGTTTGACGGTAATTATCAACTGCAACTGGTTGACGATATTGCCGAAAATAAAAAATTGTTATCGGAACTTAATGAAAAATATACAATTCTATCCGAACTTCAAAATAAGAAAGAAAATTTAATTTCATCTCAAAAAGATAAAGAAATAAAACTTGATATTTATAATTATCAGTTAAATGAATTAAAAAAAGCGGCATTAAAACCCGATGAAGAACAACAAATTCAGCAGCAACTGCCTTCTTTAAAAAATGCCGAAAAAATAATAGCACTTTCAAATGAAATTTCATTTTTGCTTTACAAACGTGATAATTCCGTTTTGGATTTGGCGGAACAGGTTGCAAAAAAAACGGATACCTTAAATTCTTTGGGTATAAATACGGAAAACATTTCAAAAATGATTAACGGTGCAATTGCTCAATTGAATGAAGTTTATAATGAAGTATATGATATTGCAAATACCGTCGATTCCGATCCGAATGCATTGAATAACTTGCTTGAACGCCAACAGCTTATTAAACAGTTAAAATCGAAATATAAAAAAACTGTTGACGAACTGATTGCTTTTGAAACCGAACTTGAAACAAAAATTAAAGAAATAACATTTTACGATTCCAATTTGGATAGTATTGAAAAAGAAATTAAATCCGCACAAAAAGAAGTTGAAGATATTTGTTTACAAATTTCAAATAAAAGAAAAGCCGTATCAAAAAAACTTTCCGATGATATAGTAAAACAATTGAAAGATTTGAATATGAAAAATGCACAATTTGCAATTGATGTTAAACATGCTTCGTTAAGTCGCAACGGTTACGATAAAGTGGAATTTTTATTCAATTCAAATTTAGGTCAGCAATTAAAACCGCTTGCCGATGTTGCTTCCGGCGGGGAATTGTCAAGGGTATTACTTGCAATAGCGGTAATTTTATCGAATTTTTACAGTGTAGGAACAATTATCTTTGATGAAATAGATACCGGTGTAAGCGGTTTAACCGGTGAAAAAATCGGTAAAAAATTAAAAAATATTTCAAAACAAAAACAGGTAATATTAATAAGCCATTTGGCACAGGTAGTTTCCAATGCCGACAAACACATAAAAGTTTACAAAGATATTGTTGATAATAAAACGGTAACAAAGGTTAAAGTTTTAAACGAACAGGAACATATAAAAGAAATTGCAACACTGATTTCAGGTGAAAAAATTACCGAATATGCAATAAAACATGCAAAAGAGTTGGTTAAATAAACAGTTGAAAATTAACGAATATTTTAGGTATGATATTATGATTATGAAGAAATTTTTAAGCTGTGTTATATTAATATTTTTTATATTTGCGGGGTGTTCGAAAAAACAGGAACAGGTAACGGAACAACAACCGGTTGAAGAAATTCCGGAAGTTGAAACTTTTGTTTTTTATCAGGGCACTAATTTTAACGATCTTTTGCATAAAAGTAAATTACAACCTTCGGAAATTACCGAAATTTTGGCAGAACTTAAAAAAATGGTCAATATAAATAATTGTAAGCCGAACGATTTTTATGAAGTTACATATTCCACGGTTGTTCCGTCATGGCAAAATTTTAAATATTTTCCTTCAAGCGAATTGTTTTTTTATGAACTTACAAAGTCAACGGATAATATAATTAATGGACAAAAAATTCAATTGGAAACAACAAAAAACCGTTATGAAATATCGGGAACAATAGAAAATTCTTTATGGAATTCAATGGCAGCTGAAAATATAAGTCCGAATATAATTATTTCTTTTGCAAATATGTTTGCATGGCAATTTGACTTTTTAACCGATACAAGAAACGGGGATAAATTCAAAATAATTTATGAAACTGAAACTTTAACAAAAACACAAAATATAATATCTGCAAAAATTTTGGCGGGACAATATAAAACCGCAACACATACTTTTAATGCAATAGCTTTTAAGGATTCAAAAGGATATGAAAATTATTTTGATGAGAACGGCAAGTCGATAAAAAGCAGTTTTTTAAAAGCTCCGCTTCAATTTAAAAGAATAAGTTCTTATTTTACAAAAGCAAGGTTTCATCCGATACTAAAATATTACAGACCGCATGAAGGTATAGATTATGCCGCACCTACGGGAACACCCGTATCAGCGATAGGTGACGGAGTTGTGATAAAATCGCAAAAAAGCGGCGGCTACGGTAATTTGGTAATAATAAAACATCCTAACGGTTACAGCACTTATTACGGGCATTTATCAAAATACGGCAGAGGTATAAAAAAAGGTGTTCGTGTTAAACAGGGGCAAGTTATAGGTTATGTCGGTGCAACGGGGCTTGCAACCGGACCTCATTTGGATTTCAGAATACAATTGAACGTAAAATTTTTGAACTTTTTAAAATTAAAAACGCCCCCGAATATAACTTTAAAAGGACAAGATAAAATAAAATTTGACGAATATAAAACAGAATTGTTGCAAAAGTTAAACAATCTTTAAATTTAATTAAGGAGAAATAAAATGGCATTTTATTTTGATGAACCGTCTCATACTTTTAACGAATATCTTTTGGTTCCGGGATATTCGGATCAAAATTGTATTCCGGATAATGTCAGTTTAAAAACTCCTCTTGTAAAATTCAATAAAAAGAAAAAAGAAAAATCATCTTTAAGTATAAATATACCTATGGTTTCTGCAGTTATGCAGGCGGTTTCAGACGATAAAATGGCTATTGCTCTTGCAAAAGAGGGAGGTATAAGTTTTATCTATGCAAGCCAAAGTATTCAAAATCAGGCGGATATGATTTCAAGAGTTAAATCTTACAAAGCGGGTTTTGTAACATCGGATTCAAATGTTCGTCCGGACCAAACATTGGAAGAAGTTATTGCTTTAAGTAAAAAAACGGGACATTCCACATGTGCCGTAACCGAAGACGGAACGGCTCACGGGAAACTTGTCGGAATAATAACATCCAAGGATTTTAGAATTTCACACTGTAAACCGAACTCAAAAGTTGCTCAATATATGACAACTCTTTCCGATATGGTAACAGGTCAGGAAGGAATAACGTTAAGCAAAGCAAACGAAATTATTTGGAATAAAAAAATTAATCAGTTACCCATTATTGATAAAAAAGGAAATTTGGTTTCTTTGGTTTTCAGAAAAGATTATGCCACACATGAAATACACCCGTTGGAATTGCTTGATTCAAACCGCAGATATATCGTCGGTGCAGGTATTAATACAAGGGATTATATGGACAGAGTTCCGGAATTAATTAAAGCCGGTGCCGATGTTTTTGTTTTGGATTCAAGTGAAGGTTATTCTTACTGGCAGGCAAAAGCCCTTAAAGATATTCATAAAACTTTCGGTAAAAATATAAAAGTAGGCGCAGGTAATGTGGTTGATGAAGACGGTTTTAATTTTCTTGCCGAAGCAGGGGCTGATTTTGTAAAAATAGGTATCGGCGGCGGTTCAATATGTATTACTCGCGAACAAAAAGGTATAGGGCGCGGTCAGGCAACAGCAACAATAGAAGTTGCAAAAGCAAGAGATAAATATTATAAAAAAACAGGTATTTATATTCCTATTTGTTCCGACGGCGGAATAGTGCAGGATTATCACATAACGTTGGCTTTGGCAATGGGTGCCGATTTTGTTATGCTCGGCAGATACTTTGCAAGGTTTGATGAAGCCCCTTCAAATAAACTTGTCGTAAACGGAAATTATGTTAAAGAATATTGGGGTGAAGGTTCAAACAGAGCAAGGAATTGGCAAAGATATGACTTGGGCGGGAAAAAATCTTTAAGTTTTGAAGAAGGTGTGGATTCTTACGTTCCTTATGCAGGTCATTTACATGACGGTATTTCCGTAACTCTAAGAAAAATAACACATACAATGTGTAATTGCGGTGCTTTATCAATTTCAGAATTACAACAAAAGGCAAAACTTACGCTTGTCAGCCAAACAACAATAAGCGAAGGTTCGGCACACGATGTTATAGTTAAAAACACATCAATGCAAAGCTAAAAATTCCGTAGGAATTTTTGAGGAATAGAAGTATTGAAGTATAGATGTATAGAAACGACAATAATATAAACTTAATATGTAATAAAAAAACAGGAAGAAAAATTCTTCCTGTTTTTTAATTTTTAAAATCGCTAATTACTAATTAGTTGTAAATCGTTTTTAGCGGTTTATAACATTGTTTTTCTAAGTTCTTCTGCGGATTTTGCGCTTAAATATGCAGGTGCAATATCAAATATTGTTCTTGCTCCGGATTGTCCTTCTTTATTTAATCTGTAAGCTGCTCTTGCAAATGCCACAAGAACACTTGATGTAAATTCCGGATTTGATTCAAGTTTTATATTATATTCTATTACATGTTTTGTTAAGCCTGTTTGTCCTGTTCTTATAACACAACCGCCGTGCGGAAGTCCGGAGTGATTTTTTTTCATTTCTTCTGCGGTAATAAAATGAACCGTGGTATCATAGTCGGAAAAATAGTTCGGCATTTGTTTTATTTGTTTTTCTATTTTTGCTTTATCGGCACCTTCCGCTGCTACAACAAAACATTCCCTTGTATGTTTTTGCCTTGTTGTAAGTGTAGGGTTTTCACCGTTTTTTACCGCTTTAACGGCAGCTTCAACGGGAATTGTATATTGTCTTGCATCCAAAACACCTTCTATTCTTCTGACGGCGTCCGAATGCCCCTGGCTTACGCCTTTACCCCAAAAAGTATAATCTTTTCCGTCAGGTAAAATAGCATTTGCATACATTCTGTTAAGTGAAAAAAGTCCCGGGTCCCAACCGACCGAAATTATTCCTATTTTTCCTGCCTGTTTTGCTGCTTTATCTACATTGGCAAAATGTTCGGGAATTCTTGCATGTGTATCAAAACTGTCTATTACGTTGAACATTTTTACATATTTCGGAGTTTGAACAGGTAAGTCGGTTGCACTTCCTCCGCATAAAATTAAAACATCTATTTTATCTTTCCAATTTTCAATTTCCGCCACATTTACAACGGCAGCATTAGATTTTACTTTTAAATCTTTAGGATTTCTTCTTGTAAATATTGCAACAAGTTCTACATCAGGGTTTTGCTTAACGGCATTTTCTACACCTCTTCCCAGGTTTCCGTAACCTACAATACCTAATCTCATAAAAACTCCTATTTTATTAAAAATTTAATTTTTAAGTTTCTTTTGATTATACTTTTTTTTATTTCTACTATCAATAAACTTTAAATTTTAAAACAGATAAAACTGTTCATCAATATTTTTATAATCCGGATAATTTATTTCTTTTTCTTTTAACGGATATTTTTCGGTTATTCTGTTTAACATCGTATTTAATCTTTTTTTATATGCGGAATTTACATAAGCACTTTTATAATAAGAATTTATTTTTCCATATAAATGCGGTAATTTATTTTTAATAAAATTTAAAAACTGTATTTTTGTTTCTCCTCTTAAATTTAAAATAGCAGTAATTGCATAATTTACGTTATTTTGTTTTGCAATTTTATATAACAAACTTAAATTATTATATGAATCGGTAAGCTCCGGAATTATCGGCATAATAAATATACCTGTGTTAACATTTGTTTTTGAAAATTCTTTTAAATTATTGAATCTCTCCAATGATGTTGCGGCATTAGGTTCAATAAGTTTTCTTACTTTTTCATTTACAGTTGTAATAGTACATGCTATATTGACAGGAACAAATTTTGATAATTCTGCAAACAAATCAAAATCTCTTAATATAAGTTTTGATTTTGTTGATAAAGTTACGGGAACTTTATATTTTATACATAGTTTTAAAATTTCAGGCATTAATTTATATTGTTTTTCCGCAGGTTGATAACTGTCCGTAACTCCACCGATATTAACAATGGTTCTTTTCCATTTTTTTGAAGATATTTGTTTTTCAAAACATCCTACTATGTTTTTCTTTACATATATATTATCAAAAAAATTGGTTGAATTGATATATTTGTGAGAATACAAAGCAAAACAATATTGACATTTATGTTCGCAACCTCTGTAAATATTTAAATCCCAATTGAATGGAAGGAAATTGCTGTCAACTTTATTACAAGCCGTTTTTGAATTTATTTCTATATAGTTTGCCATGATTGTCGTTAAAGATATGGTGCTAATTTTGCTAAAATTCCGTTCGTATAAGGAATTTCGCCCAAAAGAGTTTTTCTTATGGATACAACTTCTTCCGTTGAAACAGGTTTTAAATGTGCAACTTTGTTTCTTATACTTTTACATTTTTGTAAACTTTTATATTCTCTGTTGTTCAAATTTGCTTTTTCTCTTATATCTCTGATACCGTTATCCAATATTTTTTTCGGATCTATTTTATTTTTAATATTTTGCTGCTCGTCCGGAACTTTTATATCATCTTGCTTTTCAAAAGTTTCAAAACCGTAAGCGCTAACCATAACAATTCTTTCAAATGCCTTAACATAACAGTTTGCTATTGCCGACGGTTCCATCGCATTCGTGTTTTTATACTTGTTATATAAAAATTCACCGGTAGCAACATATTTAACCATAATTGAATCTTGCACAAATTTAGAAAAATCCTTAAAAGCAATTTTTATTTCATTTTCAAGTTTTGTTATTTTTAAATTAAAATCATTTTCTTCTTTCAAATGTTTTAATAAATCGTTATATTTATCGTTTAATAATTTATGCTCCGAATAATATTTTTTTACTATTGTCTTTTTAAAAATTATATAAACTATAATAATTATAATTGCTACGAATATTAAATTTACAAGTATAATATGTAAACTGTATTTTAAAACAAAATCCAAAATTCTCGGATTTTTTGTAAAAAGGCCAAGAAATTTATCTACGGATATAAAATCTTTGTTTTCTATGATACCTAATATTCTTACTTTTCTTCTTATTGAATTATAATCACTGTCTTTTGCAGGAGCAAATCTTATTGTTTCGTTATCTTTAAACAATTCCAAAAATGTTTCTTTTACAACATTAACGATTTCCGGATATTTTTTTTGAAACTCCCTGTTTACCCATAAAGGGTCGTTAGGTATAGGTGAGTTTATTTCAAAAACTTTTATTAAAGAATTATTTTGGAATAACGAATTGTCTTGAAATAACGGTGTATTTTCAAACAATCCGTAAATATCATCATCATCATCATCAAACAATTCCATTAAATTTTCTTTTACAAAATTAATGGTCTGCATATATTTATTTTGAAATTCGCCATTTATCCATTTATTTTCATTATATACGGGAGATTCAATAATTCTTATTAAACTGTCATCCTTAAATAAAGGATCATTTTCAAATAGTCCGTAGAAAGAACAACAGGCATCCCATTTTCCGCTTATAACATAATTATAAACATCTTTTGCACTCGGTGAATTATCGTTTGCAAATTCCTTTTCTATAGTTATGTTATTTTCAATTAAAAATAATTTCGGGTACAAATAACCTGATGCGGAATTTTGATTTGTAAAATAAAATTTTTTACCTTGCAAATCTTGTATTGTGTTTATATTTCTATCTTTTCTTGCAAGTATAACAGGTAAATAACAGGTTTTCCACTGGTCATTAATTTTATAAAGTGATTTTAATATAACCGTATTTGATAATGAATAAACATAAGTTAAAGGAGACCCTTTATAAAAATCGCTGTTGCCTCTATCCATATCAATCATGAAAATATCATAATTCAAAACTTTTATTACTACTTCTTTATTCAGTTTTTCTTTTAAAGCTTTTGATATTTGTTGTTTATAATTATTAAGGTTGTCGCCTTTTAAAATAGTAATTGTAATTTGTTCTTTTTCAGCAGCAAAACATCCTGTTGATGTAAACAGGCAACAGAAAAAAAACATGGATAATATTAAAAATTTTATTTTTCTCATTGAAGGATATTTTACAAAATTCAGTGAATATTTACTATAAAAATTTATTTAGCAGAAGTTATATATTTTTCTGTATCTTAAAAAATAAAATATTGATACCAATATTGAAAGAAATTCTGTTGTCGGAACGGCCAACCAAATTCCGTTAATATTCAAAATTAAAGGTAATAACAAAATTGCCAAACTTAAAAATACAAGAGTTCTAAGGAACATAATTATTGAAGCAATTTTTCCGTTGGAAAATGCGGTAAACATTGCTGCCGAAAAAATATTTATTCCGGTAAACAAAAACGAAACGGCAAAAATAAAAAATCCTTTTAATGCAATATAAAACACATGCATATTTTCTTTTGCAAAAATATCTATTATGTAAGGGGCTGCCGGTATTGAAAATAAATAAATTAAAACGGAAGATAAAATTATAAAAATCATACTTATTTTAAAAGTGTTTTTTAGTCGGTATGTGTTTTTGCTTCCGTAATTGTAACTGAATATCGGTGCAACTCCTGAAGAATATCCGTAAAAAATTGATGTTAAAATAAATTCGGCATAAAGGACTATTGTAATTGCCGCAACACCGTCAACACCGATATATTTCATCATTTCTATGTTAAACAAAAAAGTAGTTACCGATACGGATAAATTTCCTATAAATTCCGCAATACCGTTATAACAACTTTTAACAATTGCAAGCAAATTTAAACTCGGTTTAACAAAATATAATGCGCCTTTTCTTTTAAATGTAAAATAAAAAAAACCTATTGTGTTTTGTGCAATAAAACCTGCAATTGTTCCGTAAGCTGCTCCGGAAATGCCCATACCCATTACGGCAATAAAAATATAGTCAAAAATTATATTTGTTGTTCCTCCTGTAAAAGTGGCAATAAGCCCAATTTTAGGTTTACCTGCCGCAATAAAAAACGAGTGAAATATCATTTGCAATATACATAAAGGTGAAAAAATTAAAATAGGAACAATATAATCGTAACAATATTCATAAATTAAATCATTTGAACCTAAAATATAAAGTATGGGTTTTATAAATATTAAACATATTAATGCAAAAATTAAACCGATTATTGCCGAAGAAATAACTATTAAAGAAAAATATTGTTTTGCCCGTTTGTTTTTTTGTTCACCCATCTTTTTTGCAACTAAAGCACTTCCTCCGGAAGCAAGCATGGTTGATATTGCAAACAATAAACTGAACAACGGATAAACTATATTTATTGCGGCAAATGCACTTGTGTTAACAAACCTGGAAACAAATACACCGTCAACCATAACATATAACGATACAAAAAATACCATTATCATTGTCGGTAATGCAAATTTTATTAAACCGAAAAATTTAAAATTTTGTGCCAACTTGTTTTCCATAATGTTAGTATGATACCAAAAACGGCAAAAGATTAGAAGGTAAAATTAATACTTATGTCAAATTTTATATATAATACGTCGGGAAATAACATTCTTTATTAATGTTTTGTTTTAAAGGCAAAGTTTCCTTTTACAAGAGATTATAATTTGGTACAATATTCCGATGAAAAAAATATTAATAACATTTCTGTTACTGTTTTGTTTCATATCTGTTACACACGCTTCCGATACGGACTTAAGAAAAAAAATCGCACAAATGATAATAGTAGGTTTTAACGGAACCGAAATTACACAAGACAATCCTATTTATGACGATATAATAAATGAAAGACTTTCCGGAGTAGTTGTTTTTTTAAAAGATAGTGCAAAGATAAAAGCTAATGAAAAAGATATTACAAAAAATATTAAATCACCAAAACAATTAAAAAAATTAATTAAACAAATAAAAAAACTTTCACCGCAAAAATTGTTTATTTGTATAGATGAAGAAGGCGGACAAATTACAAGGTTACCGTCTTCAATGGGCTTTAAGGCACAAGTATTGTCGCATAAACAATTAGGAGAAAAAGACAATATAAAACTTACATTTAAACAAGCTAAAAAAATTGCCAAGAATTTAAAAAAATTCGGTATAAACGTTAATTTTGCACCATGTCTTGATTTGGCTATAAATAAAGATTCTCCAATTATATATAAAAGGGAAAGAGCTTTTTCCGATAATCCGCAAATTGTCGCAAAACATTCACAAGCATATATACAAGCACATAATAAATATAATATTTTAACGGTTACTAAACATTTTCCGGGACACGGCAGTGCAATAGGCGATTCACATAATGGATTTACCGATATTACTTCAACATGGGACAAAATTGAACTTGAACCGTATATTGCTTTAGATGATGAAGGTTTACTAAATGCCGTTATGATTGCACATGTTTTTAATGAAAATTTAGATGAAATTTACCCTGCAACTTTATCCAAAAAAATTATAACCGATATTTTAAAAGAAGAAATAGGTTTTGACGGACTTGTCATTACCGACGATATGCAAATGAAAGCAATATCCGATAATTATACTTTGGAAGACAGTATAATAACGGCAATTAATGCCGGTAACGATATTTTGCTTTTTGCAAATAATATTAAAAGCAATAACAATATGGTAAAAGAATTTAACGATATAGTTTTTAATGCCGTAAAAAGCGGTAAAATTTTACCTGAAACAATAGAAAAAGCTTATAAAAAAATAACGGAAATAAAATCCCGTTTAAAATAAAAATATAAGGCATTTAAATGTTATTGGGTTTTATGGTTTTTAATTTTTACTTTTATAAATCTGTTTTATCTCGAAAAAGTTCCCTGCCGGATTCCGAAAATTAGAATTTTTTAATTTCTATTTAAGATTTGATGAAACAATTAAAACAAATCGGCAACAGTTAATGATAAAAACTCTTCAAAAGTTATTCCTTTTTGTCCGACAAGAAGAGTTTTATAAGGTTTAAACTTCTTATTAAAAAGTTCCATACCGGATAAATTTGTTGTATTTCTACCGCTTTTAACTTCAATACCAACGGATTTATTATCTTTTGTTACAACAAAATCAACTTCGTAGTTTCCTTCTCTGAAATAATTAAGTTTGTATCCGTTACATATACAATCATTTAACATGTGTGTCCCGACTGCAATTTCACAATATCTTCCCCATTTGTTCAAGTCGGATTTTACTTCTTTAAAAGTTTCCGTTTCAAATGCAGATACCAAAGCACTGTTATAAACCTGAAATTTTGGTATAGAGCTTTTTGTTTGAATTTGATTTTTTGAGTATTTTTGTAACCCACATAACAATCCTGCAACATTCAACAAATTAAGATAATTTGCTAATGTTGTTGTGTTTCCGGCATCCTGTAATTGTCCCAATATTTTTGTATAAGACAAAATTTGTCCGGAATAAATACTGCCTAACTGAAACAATTGTCTTAACAATGCCGGTTTTGTTATGTTTGACATTAATAACACATCTTTAGTTATTGCGGGCTCTATTAAAGAATCTTTAACATATTGTTTCCATCTTTTTTCATCTTTAATTAAATCTATACTTCCGGGATATCCTCCGAAAAAAACATATTCATCTAAAGACAAACCGAATGCAGATTTTATTTCTTTATAAGACCAGTGTGGTATTCTTATAATCTCATATCTTCCGGCAAGAGATTCACTTAAACCTTTTTGAACAAGAATTGATGAAGAACCAATCAAAACAACTTTAATATTTATTTTGTTTCTTGTATCATAATCCCACTGACTTTTTACAACTTCACTCCAATTTTTTATTTTTTGAATTTCATCAATTACAAGAATCAATTCTTTTTTTGAAGAAGATTTCAATTTTATTCTTGCAGTTTCCCATTGCTGTGTAAGCCAAACGGAACTTGCATTTATTTCATTATCTGCAGATACAAAAATATACTCTTTGTTTATGTCTTCCAACACTTGAGTAATTAAAGTTGTTTTACCGACTTGTCTTGCACCGAACAAAATTTGAATAAATTTTCTCGGCTCTTTCAGTCTTGATAAAATTAATTTATACTGGTTTCTTTTATATGTTCGGTTCATATTTATTTTTACTCCAATTTTATTTTACTCAGCCAACTGAGTAATTTTACTCAATCCATTGAGTAAAGTCAAGTTTTAAAAAATTCTTTTCAACTTTTTAAAATTTTTTAGAGTTGTTTTAGGTTCAACTTTTGGTGTTGGAGGTTTTAACGAGACTAATAAATTATTATTAATATTTTTTGATTATTTATTTGATAAAGCAGATAGAATATCTTCTATTAGTTCAAATGTGCCACTAATGAAACATCTTTAGCATTGAAACCTTTTTAATGTATGCTTTAAACTGCATTGAATTTTTAAATTTCATAATAAAATCTGTAGATATTTTGTTATTTTATTTTTTACGATATATTTGCATATATAAATAGTGTTTAAAACAACTTTTCTATTACGATAAAATGCGTATTTACGCACTTTCCCGTAATAGAAATTATACAATTACAAATCTAAGCTGTTAGGATTTAATAGAAATTCTTGTATATCCATTATCAATATACCATCATTATTTCTCCATACGGGAGATGGCATTTTTGTTACAACTATTTTTTTGAAAGAATCTTTTATATTGACTAAAGATTTTGTTTCCTGCTCGGTTTTTTCTCGTGTGGGAAGAGCAAATACCGCTTGAATATAAAATCTTTTACTTGCTTTATTACAAACAAAATCCACTTCCAACTGCTTACGCTGACTTATATTTTTTTTATTTTTTTCGTTTATCTCAACAATACCGACATCCACGGAATACCCTCTGATTTTTAATTCATTATAAATAACATTTTCCATTATATGGTCTTGTTCATCTTGTCTGAAATTTATTAAAGAATTTCTTATCCCTATATCGGTATAATAATATTTTAAGGGCGTTCCTATGTAACGATTACCTTTAACATCATATCTTTTTGTTTTCTGTATTAAGAAAGCATCTTCAAGATGATCTAAATATGTACTGATAGTTTTATCGGTAACTGAAATTTTCAGTTCGGTATTAAAAGTATTGGCTAATCTTACAGGATTAGTAAGAGAGCCTACATTTGAAGAAATAATTTCTATCAAAGTTTCTAAAATATCTTTATTTTTAATACGATATCTTTCAATAATATCGTTAAGATAAATGTTTGTTGCCTGATATTTTAAATAGTCCGACTTTTTTTCAATATTTTCCTGTAAAGTAACATCGGGCAAACCTCCATAAAGGCAATATTCATCCCAAGCTTTGTAAACATCAAACTTCTTTTTCTTAGCAGAATAAAATTCGGCAAAACTTAACGGGTATACTCTTATTTCATCGCCTCTGCCTCTAAACTCCGTTAAAACATCTTTTGATAGAAGTTTTGAATTACTGCCTGTTACATATACATCAACATTATCTAAATGTAGCAATCCGTTTAATACGCCGTATAATTTTACATACTTATCATAATTTTTATTCAATTCTTCTTTTGTTATGGCAAGCTGTATTTCATCTAAAAAAATAAAATATTTTTTTCTTTTATCTTTTATTTTTTCTCTAAGATATTCGTAAAGAACTTTACAATCTCTATAGCGGGAATTTTTTTCATCGTCCAATGCAAGAGTTATAATATTCTCTTTTTTTATCCCTTGTGATATCAAATAATTTTTAAAAATTTTAAACAACAAATAAGATTTACCGCAACGTCTTATTCCGGTAATAATTTTTATCATTCTGTTATTTTGGCTTGCTATTAACTTGTTTAAATACTGGTCTCTTTTTATTTCCATTTTAAACTCCTATTACGGAAAAATGCGTATTTACGCACTTTTTCGTAATAAAAATTATACAACAAAATTAATATCAAATCAAGAATAATAATAATTTTTTTATTATTATCTTTTCTTTAATGGTTTATTTTGTAATCTTGGTCTTGTTCTTTTCATATAATATTTTTCTATTTCTTGCTTTGGTAATATTTCAATTGTCTTTTGTAACAAAGCT
>NZ_CACWEU010000090.1:0-3586 GCF_902760015.1 Candidatus Ruminimicrobium bovinum | reverse complement strand
GTAGATAACTTTACCTTAAAATCTTTATAAGAAGCTATTACTTCATCCTTTGCTTTTAAATCGTTTTTATGTTTTTCTTTTAATGCTTCTTCGTCTTTTTTTACAACTTCAATATTTCCTTTGAGTGTTATTATTTCTTGCTCTTTTTTATTCAAATCTTCTTTTACTTTTTCAAGTGCAGAATTAATTGCTATTGTTTTATCTTTTTCGTTTGAATCTATTTGTGATTGCAATTTAATATTTTCTTGCTTTATTTTTTCGATTTCTTTTGCCTTTTCTGCATTATAGATTGTTTTATTGGTTTCTATTTGTTTTTCTAAATCTTCAATTTTATGTTTATATTCTAATTCTGCTTTATCTTGTTCGGATTTGAATTTTTCTTCCATCAGTTCGGTTCTTTCTTTAAGTTCTCTTGCAAATTCTTTATTTTTTATTTGATTTACTATTGCTGCATAACCGGCTTCATCTACGGTAAAAACTTCTCCGCATTTTGGGCATTTAATTTTATTATCTTGCATAAAATCTCTCCTTATTAGTTAAATTTAATTATAGAAATATTTTACAAAATTATGCAGACAACAGGGTGTCGCGAAACGACAATGTATAATTAAATACGGAAAATGCACAAAAAACTTATTATTTTAATTTTTAATTGATTTTAGTATATCCGACAATCTGCTAATCAAAGTTTCCTTATTTTCTTGTAAATTATAACCAAGATATATTGTTGCTGTTGATATATGATGTTTATTGTCTTTGTTATTATCTTCGTAATTGTCTTTACAAAGAATATATTTGTGAATTATCTCTGTCTCTTTGTTTACTGTAGGATATATCAATATTGCATTTTGTGAATTATGTATAGTTTCATAAGTTATCATTTGGAATATATCTGAATTAGAAAATTCACCTATTTTCCCATCATTAATTTTATATTTAGTATCTACAATAATTTTTTCATTATTTAATTTTAAAAATATATCAACAAAAGTATTACCATAATATTGTTTGGTTTCATCACAATATAACAATCGTTTACCTTTCTGATAGTTTATTTCATTAATCTCTTTATATATTTTTTCTTTATTTCTTTTGATAAATTCAAAAATAAACTCTTCAAATAATATGTTCATATCCCACAATAAAGATATTGTTTTTATTTTATGTTGATTCATATCAACGGAAGAATTTTCTAAAAACATTTTTGCTAAATCAAACGGCTTTTTAAATGCAGTTTGGTTTCTTGTAAGTTTTAAATTTTTTATTTTATAAATATTTATTTTCTTAAAATCTATATCACAAAAAAAATCTGTAATAAATTTTAATATTCTTTTATTTTCGTTATCATTTGATACAAAATATAATAACCGGGACACATAATAAAATAATTGATTCAATAAATTATTTTCGGAAAATTCATCGTATTGACAATAAAATTTTGCTTGATTAACCGAATTTTTAATTATATGTTTAGAAAACAACAATTTACCTTTTAAAAAGTTCAAATTATCTTCTTCGGTAACATAGTTTTTAGGAACAAATCTTTTTAAACATTCAAATAAAGAGTTAGCATAAATTTTTATTAATATTTCAAGAAATGGATTTTTACTTTTAGATATTTTTGCTATTTCACTTTCTTTTATATCAAGTTTTTTTGTTAAAGATAACATATATAAAAGATTTTTTAAGATTATTTCTTTATCTTTATCATCTTCTTTTTCAATTTCTTCTTTATTCAATAATTTTGGAAGTATTTCAAATTGATAATTTTTATATCTAAACACACCAACATAATTTCTTGCCTTAATACCTTTACTTGTAAATGTAAAAATATTTTGCAAAAATTCATCTTTACTATTTTCAAGATATCCTTGTAAAGATTTCTTTAAAGAATCATTTATGTGTTCTTCTTGATATTCAATAAGGGGTATGTATTTCATTAGTTATTTTCTTGTTCGTTACTATTTACTTCTTTGTTTTCTGCATTGTTCTTAACGAGTTCAATTGATTTTAGTAATGCTTGTTGAAAATCAACTTTATCTCTATCTACAAAATTAAAAATAAATTTATCTTCTTTATCTATATCTTTCATTTTATATTTTGATAAATCACTTTTAACTATAAAACTTGAATTTTTTTCATTGTTGTCCTTTTTAAGTTCAGCTTCACCTAACAATGCTTGTAGTTTATACCAATCGTTATAAAAATATTCATTTAATAAAGGTAATATTTCATCAAACCAAATGTTTTTCAATACTTCTATTTTACTTTCATTATTTAATTCTTCACCATTACTTGGTTTAAATTTATCTTTAATAAAATAACTATGCCCTATTTGATGATCTCTATCTAACAATATTGTTATTTTTTCGTTTAATGCTTCAAATATCTCTTGGAAAGTCGTATTTCCTATGGAAATATTAGTAACCAATTCACCCTTTGGCATCATTTCTATAAATTTAAATCTTCTTCTTAATGCAATATCAACACTTGCAATAGATCTATCAGAAGTATTCATTGTTCCGATGATATAAAGGTTTTTAGGAACTCCGAATTTTTGTTTTGAGTATGGTAAAGTCACCAACAATTCATTATCTTTTACTTGTGTATTTTCAAAATCATCTTCTCCGTTCGGTTCAACTCTCTTATCATCTTCTATCAAAGTAATCAACTCTCCAAATATTTTTGATATATTTCCTCTATTAATCTCATCAATAACTAAAACATATTTATTTTCTTTATCTTTGTTTGCTTCTAGACATAATTCTTTAAATATTCCATTTGCTATCTCATACTTTAAATCTTTGTTGCTTCCATCAACGATAGGTTTTATTCCTTCAATAAATTCTTCATAGGAATATGACTGATGAAAAGTAATAAATTTACAACTTTTATCTTTTGAAATAGTTTGATTTTCAATAATATTATTTACTAAATTTTTTGTTGAATATGTCTTACCTGTTCCTGGTGGTCCATATAATATTTGATTGAGTGGTTGGTTAATTATTTTATCATCAATATTACTTTCACTAACATTGATATTTTCATTAACATTATCATTTATGATATCTTCATCTTTAAATATTCCTTCTCTTAATGCCCATATCCCTTCTTCAACTTTCTTAAAAATATTATCTTTTTCCTTTTTTGTCCATTTTTTAGAATCACTAGAATGAGTTTCTATTACTCCTCTAATAGTTGCTTCATGAGAATCATTTATTTTTTGATTTGCTTCTGATCTTATGTAACGAACTTCATTATAAATCTTCAATAATGGAGCTTGCCCTCCTAATTGTTTTATTGCTTTTATTATGCTATCAAGATAACTTATCTTTTCTATATTATCTCCTTGATATTTTTCTATAAGTTGCTGTTCTAATTTTTTTGTTTCCTCTTTCATATTTAAATTCTCTATATTGTTTTTATATTTATCCCAAAAATATTTTTCAACAACAAATATATTATTATAATCGTCTAATTTTAATATTTTCATATATTCCTTAAATTTTTCTTTTATATGCCAATGTAAGAACAAGGTCGGGTATACAACACATAAATATTTATGCATTAATCTAAATTCAAAAAT
>NZ_CACWEU010000089.1:0-6829 GCF_902760015.1 Candidatus Ruminimicrobium bovinum | reverse complement strand
TGAGTATGATTTATTTAAGATGTAAATAAATTTTTTAAAATGCTTATTTCTTTTGCATAACCTTCAATTTCGTTTGGTGTTTCCAAATAGAAAGGTAAATTCGAAAGATATTTGTTGTTGATAATTTGTTCAAATGTTTTTATTCCTATTGAACCCTGCCCTATTTTTTGATGTCTGTCTTTATGACTTGCAAACGGATTCATACTGTCATTTAAATGAACAGCTTTTAAATTTTTAAGACCTATTTGTTTGTCAAATTGTTCCAATACTCCGTCTAAATCATTTACTATATCGTAACCTGCATCGTAAACATGGCAGGTATCAAAACATACACCTATTTTATCTTTTAAATTAATTTCATCAATTATGGTTTTTAACTCTTCAAATTTACTGCCTATTTCACTGCCCTTTCCTGCCATTGTTTCAAGTAAAACCGTTGTGGTTTGTTCCGGTTTTAGAATTTCATTTAATAAATTTGTTATAAATTGTATGCCCGTTTTTACACCTTGCCCTACATGGCTTCCCGGATGAAAGTTATACATATTACCGGGAATAAATTCCATCCTTCTTAAATCATCAATAAAAATATTTTTTGCCAATACTCTTATTGCTTCATCGGCAGAACAAGGGTTTAACGTATAAGGAGCATGTGCTAAAACCGTAGTGAAATTATTTTCTTTTGCAATTTTTAAATAATTTTTTATATCCTGTTTATCTATATCTTTCGCTTTAAAACCACGCGGATTTCTTGTAAAGAACTGAAAAGTGTTTGCCCCTATGGACAAAGCTTGTTTGATTATAGCTTCAAAACCGTCCGCTATTGATAAATGGCAACCTATGTTTAGCATAAATTTATTTTATTTTAAAAGTTGCATTTACCGTTACCGCTATTTCTTTCTCTCTTGAAGATGTGTCGTAAATACCATAGTCCGAAACATCGGTGGATAACGGTTTTCTTATTTGAAAAATACCCGACCTTGCCGACATTAAACCGCAAACTTTATTGCCGGAACTTTTTGCAATTTCTTCCGCCCTTGCTTTTGCATCTGTTGTCGCAACGGCAAGCATTTGTGCTTTAATATCGGCCAAATTTGAAATAAAGTATTCTATGTTTGAATACTGAGGTATTATTCCCGCATTTCTTAAAGAGTCTAAATCAAGTGCAAGTTTTTCTATTTTATCAACATCGTTTGATCTTGCTTCAATTCTTTGGTTGAAATTGTAACCGATAACACTGTTGTTACCGTAATTTGCATAAGAATTTACCGGTTCAATAAGAATATTTTTTTCTTCTATCCCGTTATCAAGCAAATATTTTTTTATCTTTTTTAATTCATTTTGTATTAAAGTATATCCTTCCATCTGATTTGAAACTCCGGTATTTTTTGAAATTGTAACATTCCATTTTGCGACATCTGCCGTTAAACTTTTAACACCCTGTCCGACAACTCTTATGGATTGTTCCTGTTTTGCCGACACAAAAAACATTCCTAAAATAAAAGATGAAATTATTAAACCGATAGCTAAAATACCTGCAATTTTGTTGTTCATAAATTTCTCCTGCTTTTTATTTTTATTTCCTTTTATTCTATCATAATTATAATTTTAAATAAATATTTTTTTATTTTAAATTTTTCAATGTTTTTATAAATAAAAATGTTGATGATATAAATTTATTAAAAAAATTTGATATAATATACCAATGAATATCAAAAAAATATCAATTTTAATTTTTTTATATGTTTGTGTTAATTGCTTTGCTCAAACAAATAATGAATTGTTTATTGATAAAAATCCTATACCTAATAAATATAGAAATGATGAAACGGTTCAACAAATAATATACGTAAATTTTGTTGAAAACAGTAATGCTTTATTTAAAATGTATGTCAGAGATAAAAAACAAAATAACGGATGGAAACTTGTTTTGGAAACAGATGCTTTTATAGGCAAAAACGGTTTTGGCAAGCAAACAGAGGGTGATTTAAAAACTCCTATCGGTGAGTTTAATGTTACAAAAGCTTTCGGAATAAAGAAAAATCCCGGAACAAAATTAAAATACCTCAAAATTAATAATAACCTTTATGCCTGCGATGAAAACTGCGAATATTATAATCAGATAATAGATTCCAAAAAAACAAAACATCAGTGTAAAGGAGAACATTTAATAGACTATTATCCTCAATATAATTACGGGTTGTGTATTGATTTTAATTCTGAAAATATTTATCCTAACGGTTCAAATATTTTTATTCATGTAAAAGGTAATAAAGATTATACTGCAGGTTGCATAGCTATTGATGAAAAAAGCATGATTACTGTTCTTAAAAATTCTACAAATAAAACAAAAATTATTATTTATTAAAATTTTATATCAATATTATATTGCACGGAATTTGCAAATAATATAAAATAAAAAAATTATTGAATTGTAAAATATTTATCTACCGAGGAGGAAACTCTAATGGCAAAAAGAAGAATAGGTATTATTACCGCAGGCGGTGATGCACCGGGAATGAATGCGGCGGTTAGGGCTGTTGTTAGAACCGGTATTTTTTGCGGTTTTGAAATGGTTGGCTTTAAAAGAGCTTTTGGCGGGCTTTTAGACGGGGATTATATAAATATGACGGCAAGAACAGTAAGCGGAATAATAAACCTCGGCGGAACAATTTTAAGAACCGGCAGATGTCCGGAGCTTAAAACCGAAGTTGGCAGAAAAAAAGCATTAAAAGTTTTAAACGAATTAAATATTGACAGTCTTGTAATTATCGGCGGAGACGGTTCGCTTGCTGCAGGAAATGCACTAAGTAAAGAAGGTGTAAAAGTTGTAAATTTACCCGCTACCATAGATAATGATGTCGCAGGAACCGAAGAAACTATAGGTTATGATACGGCGCTTAATACCGCCGTTGATGCAATAGATAAAATAAGAGACACTGCTCAAAGCCACGAGAGAATTTTTGTTGTTGAAATTATGGGCAGGCACCACGGATTTTTAACACTTGCGGTAGGGCTTGCATCCGGAGCGGAAGTTATAGTTGTTCCGGAAGTTAAGCTTGATATGGATGACCTTTGCGACAAATTCAGATATGCAAGCAGTTCCGGTAAAAAATCATTGATAGTTGCTTATGCCGAAGGGTGCGGCAACTCCTTTGATTTTGCAAAACAAATTGAAGATCAAACAGGGCTTGAAGTAAGAGTCAGTAATTTGGGGTATATTCAAAGAGGCGGTATTCCGACGGCAAGGGAAAGAATTTTAGCTTCCATATTCGGTGCCGAAGCAATAGGAGTATTAAGAGAAAATAAAACAAATGTACTTGTAGGAATAGAAGAAGGAAGAATAAAACTTACACCTTTTGACGAACTTCCAAAACACGAAAGAAAATTTGATGTGGAAGATTATAAGTTGTTACAAAGACTTTCAATTTAAATAACTGTATAACTATGTATGGAGTAAAACAATGTCAATAGAAGAAGCACTTTCATTAATAAGAAGAGGAACAAACGAAATAATTTCGGAAGAGGAATTAGCAAAAAAACTTTCTTCCGGTAAAAAATTAAGAATAAAGCTCGGTGTTGACCCGACTGCTCCCGACTTACATTTGGGACACAGTGTTATTATAAATAAATTGAAAGTATTTCAAGATTTGGGACATCAAATTGTATTTTTAATAGGTGATTTTACTGCAAGAATTGGTGATCCTTCAGGACGTTCTGCAACAAGACCTATGATGACCGAAGAGCAAATAATGAAAAATATAAAAACTTATCAGGAACAGGTTTTTAAAATTCTTGATAAAAATAAAACGGAAGTTGTTTTTAACAGCAAGTGGTTAAATGCTTTGGGAATAGAAGGTTTATTAAAACTTGCTTCAAAACATACCGTTGCACAAATGCTTGTCAGGGACGATTTTGAAAAAAGATTTAAAGCCGATATTCCTATAAGCATTGTTGAATTTATGTATCCGTTATTGCAGGCATATGATTCCGTTGCACTAAATGCGGATGTTGAACTTGGCGGTAACGACCAAAAATTTAATTTGTTACTCGGACGTGATATGCAAAGAGATGCCGGTCAGGAACCGCAGGTTGTTATAACAATGCCGTTACTTGTAGGAACCGACGGTGTTAAAAAAATGTCAAAATCGTATAAAAATTATATAGCATTAAATGATACACCGGGTGAAATGTTCGGTAAATTAATGTCGATTTCCGATGAACTTATGATGGTGTATTATGAACTTTTAACACAAGAAGATTTGGCGCAAGTAAAACAAATGCACCCGAAAGAAGCAAAAATGAAACTCGGTGAAATTATTGTTGAACGTTATCATGGTAAAGAAGCTGCCGAAAATGCAAAAAACGAATTTAACAAAATTTTTGCCCGTAAAGATTTACCGACCGAAATTGAAGAATATAAGTGTGATAAAGATAAAATAAAATTATCGGAACTTTTATTTGTTTCAAAAATGGTATCAAGTAAAAACGAAGCAAGAAGGTTAATTGAACAGGGCGGAGCAAAAGTTGAAGGTAACAAAATAACTTCCGATACCGAGATTGAAATTAAAGACGGTATTATTTTGCAGGCGGGTAAAAGAAAGTTTAAAAAAATTATAAAATAGTTACTATTTCATTAATTGATTTTCTTTTAAAATGCCAATCACTCGGCTTTGATTTGTCAGACGGATAACCTAATGCCAAAAACATTGAGGGAACAATATTTTCCGGTAATTTAAAAGTTTCGGATGCCGTTTTTGAATTAAAACCTCTTATCCAAAGCGTATGTATACCAAGTGTTTCCGCTTCATACATCATTGTGGTTGCCGCAATACTTATATCCTGTTCGCCCGAGTTATAATTTTCTTCTCTTTTATTTTTCCAAACTTCATTTTTATCATAACAAATTAAAATCATTAAAGAGCAATTGTAAGTAAACGGTGTAACATTTGCTGCAAGTTCAAGAGCTTTTTTACTTTTTAAAATATAAAATCTTTGCGGTTGATAATTACAAGCAGTAGGAACAAGCCGTCCTGCTTCAAGTATTTTATCAAGTTTTTCCTGCTCTATTGGAATGTTGCTAAAAAATCTTTCCGAATATCTTTTGCTTACCAATTCTAAAAAATCCATAACGTCTCCTAATGTTATAATATTGTTTTATAATTTTGATTATATCATAATTTTAAATTTTTATTTTCTTTTTTGTATAATTCAAATATGAAGACTAATATACCTAAAGCAGGGATAATTTTATATTTATCAATTTTTATTTTGATAGGTTTTTATTGTACGTTAATCGGTTGTTTACCTGTTAAAATAAAAATAAACAATGTTAATGATGTGGCAACGGCACAAATTCACAAAAAATCAGTTGTGCCGCCGTTCAAAGATGTTAATATAAATATATCAAATTTAAAATTGGCTGTAGTAACCAGTTCAAGAAGTTCGAAAGGCGGAACAACTTACAGAGTAGAACTTGAAACTTATAACGGACAAAGATATCCTGTTACATTTTATTATTCGTCCGGATATTCGTCAAAAGCAAAACTGCAGGATAAAATAAATGAAGCGATACGAAATAAAACAGATTTTGATTATACGGTAAGACAAGTGTTTATGATAATTTTCGGTTTAATTTTTATGTCGATACCTTCTGTTATTATGTTTGCTTTTATGAAAGGCGGGTCAACAACATCAAAATTAAATAAAAACATAACCGCAACAAAAAATATATCCGGTGAAACAAACGAGTCGGAAGAAGAAAAGTATAAAAAAATCAATGACTCAATAATAAAATAATTATTATCAAAATTTAGTAATAGAATTATATAGTTTTTTATTTTTATCAGCCCAATATGTGTTTGAACTTTTCACTAAAAATATATAAACTACCTTTTAAAATTTATGCAATAAATTTTTAGGCAATATGTAGGTTTTGTGGTTCATTATTCTTGGCTATCGAAGACTTTTCGAGTTTTGAATTAGAACGAAGAAATTAAAAAAGTTTTATAATAAATAAAGAAACGGCAATTATCAAAATATTTGGTAGTTGCCGCTTCTTTTTATAAACCTATAACCTCATAACCTAAAATAATGCACAATTGTGCATTATTTTATTACTTCCTCTCCGCAGAGGTTACAAATCTTTTCCCACTTTGCATCAACATCGGCCTGAATATTAGCCAACAATTCTGCATTGTTAGGTTTCAACAAATGTTTAAACCTCGACTGATATTTAAAGAATTCTCCGACGGGAAGTTTCTTTCCGCCTCTCGGTTTTTTTGTCATTTTATATTTGCCGTTTACCACTTCATAAACAGGCCAAATACATGTATCAACAGCCAATCTTACCATTTCCATTGAATCTTCCGGTTTACAACCCCAACCGAGACGGCAAGGTGTTAATACATTGATAAATGTAGGACCGTCAGTATCCAAAGCTTTTTTAACTTTTGTCATATAATCGTTAAAATCGCCGATTATTGCTTGTGCCGCATAAGGAACATTATGTGCTGCAATTATTGCGGTTAAATCTTTTTTGGGTTGTTCCTTACCTTGTTTAACTTTGCCTACAGGTGATGTAGTTGCACTTGCACCTTGAGGTGTTGCACTGCTTCTTTGAATACCCGTATTCATGTATGCTTCGTTGTTATAGCAAACATAAAGCATTCTGTGACCTCTTTCCATAGCACCGGAAAGTGATTGTAAACCGATATCATAAGTTCCGCCGTCACCGCCGAATGCAATGAATCTGATAGGTTCATCTTTTATTTTGCCTTGTCTTATTAAACTTTTGTATGCTGCTTCTACTCCGGAACATGTAGCTGCAGAG
>NZ_CACWEU010000088.1:0-3134 GCF_902760015.1 Candidatus Ruminimicrobium bovinum | reverse complement strand
GAAAAGTCCGTTTGAAACTTTACTTGCTATCGGTATAGTTTCCGTAATCTCAATTCAAACATTACTTAATATTGCGGTGGTTACGGGGTCGATTCCGCCAACGGGTTTACCGCTTCCGTTTATCTCGGCAGGCAGCACAAGTTTAGTTGTTTTTATGAGTGCGATAGGGGTGTTGCTTAATATCGGTAAACAGAGAAAAATTTAACTCTGCTTATTTTTTGAAATTTTGTTTAAAAAATGATACAATAAAAAGAAAAGTGTGTTACAATAATTCTGTAATCAGAAAAATATGCATAACAAGTTTTTTAAAAACTACATAAACTTAAAAGATAAAAATTTAAAATGGTATAATCTAAATTTTTATTATGTTGCAACTATTACAATGATTGTTGCTATGATTATCGGATATTTTACTATTAAGCCTTATGCTCCTAATAGTTTTTGGAATATATATGTAGTGAGTTTTACTCACGTAAATGCGGTGCATATAACATTTAATGTCATTATGTTGGTCTTACTTTCGCTTTTGTTAGAAAGACATTTTGGTTCATTCACATATTTGATAATGTTAATTTTTATTATTCCTTTGGCAAATCTTTCTTGTTTCGCAACTAAATCCTTTTTATACACATATGATACAAAATGGAGTGGCGCAGGTGAGTCTTGTGTGAATTATTTTTTGTTTGGGCTTGTTTTGGTTCTTGTAGCATTTAATTATAGAGAATATATATTGTCTAAAAATGCATTTATATTTTTCATACCATTAGTTTTTTTCATATTTCTCTCTTCGGTCAACTCAAACAATATTAGTACTCCATCGGACTTTTTTACTCATCCATCAATGAGATTTATGGATGTCTTTTATACAAATACTGCTGGGCATTTTGCACCATTTATAGTTGGCATTATTATAGGTATATTGATATTTACAATTTTATCAACAACAAAAATAAGCGACAAAAAAAATCGGAGCAATAACGGGTCATAAAGGTTAATTCTGCCAACGAAGTCGGCATGTTGCTGTCCATAAGAGCAGATATAATAAGTTTGGTTGTGTTTATGTCGGCAATCGGAATTTTATTGAATATAAACAAACAAGTCAAAATTTAATAAATATATATTTTTTATCGGAAAAACATTTGCGGTCTTCAATGAGTTAATTGAAAATCGTAATATTATAAGTTTGAATTTTGATAATTATATAGTAAATCTGAATTAATATTGCGAATAAAAATTCAAGTGTTGAAATTAAATAATATTTGGTGTAATTTATTTTATATTGTAAATTTCTTGACATTTATGTAGTTAAAAAGTATAATTCCGCGGAGGTGATTACTATGGAAGAAAAATCTGAAAATCCTATTAGGTTTCAATTTGTATCAGAATTTAATAATGAAGTTTTAGTAGCAAGAAGAAAAAACTTAAATAAAAAATTGGGTTTTTTGTTGCTTGTGTGTTCAATATTTTTTATTTTACCTATATTTGCTATAATTTTTGTAAGTAAAGATCCTTCGACATTTGCAGCTTTAGGTTTTTTGGGATTTACAATATTTTCTATTGGTTCTTCTGTATATTATTTTACTAAAAATGAACGAAATATAAAAAATGCCGATAAAACAATAACTTATACTTTTTATGAAGATTTTGTTGAAATAATCAAAAACAGTGGTAATAAAAATAAAAAAGGTAAATTAATAGCAAGTTGTTTATATAAAAATTCATTTTCGACGCAGACCGTGGCTAAAATTACCGAATTTGATGATTTGCAAATCTCGCGATTTTTAGAACGATTATATTTCAGGATAACTGACTAATAAATATACCAAAAGGATTGAGAAAGGATCGTTTATGAAAAAAATAGGATTAGTGGGTGGTACCGGGCCAGAATCCACACTTATGTATTATAAGGAATTAAACTCAAGAATTGATAAGATTACAGACGGAAAACAAATGCCGGAGATTGTTATTGAGAGTTTAGATTTCAGAAGAGCATGGAATTATGTTTCGTCGGGAAGATATGACCTCCTAAAAGAATATCTTTCCGAGAAAGTGCTTTGCCTGAAAAATGCAGGTGCAGAAGTAGTATCTTTGACAGCAGTGACAATGCATATTGTGTTCGGGGATTTAGTTAATGATACCGGCGTTTCGTTAATCAGCATTCCTAAAGCGGTCTGCACAGAGGTAAAGAACAAAGGATATAAAAAGATTCTTCTTCTTGGAACTATTTTTACAATGGAGCAGGATTATATGAAAAATGATTTCAGGGATGCGGGTATAGAAGTATATATTCCTGATGAAAATGATCGTTACCTTGTGGCAAAACGAATTTTTGAGGAGTTGGAATTAGGAATTGTTAAGGAAAGCACTTTAAAAGAGTTCCAAAGCATAATAGATAAAATACGAGACAAAAATGGTATTGAAGCAGTTGTACTGGGATGCACGGAACTTCCTCTTTTGTTGAACTCAGAGAATTGTTCTGTTCCGTGTTTGGATAGCGTTGAAATACATATAAATGATTTGATTCATGAGGTTTTATAAGTAATGCTTTTTGGTTTAGCGATAGCAAGTTATTTGGTAAAAGCAGTTACTCACGGTAAAATGTGAAATTTGAAATGGAGCAATAATATGTCAAAGTTTAATCGTTGGCAGTATTTTTTTGTCTCAAATGATAAGGTTAATGCAGTATTTTCAATTGAAACAGATAAGGGAGTGTTTTGTTTTCAAGTAAATGAAAATCGAATCTTGTTTATTCCGACTAATGTTATGGCAGAATTGTATCCAGATATAGTGCCTAAGGGGTATAAGGCATAATGTTGAGAGTTAAGATAAAAAGTTTTCAAAAGTAATTGAATTATATAAAGAAAAATAAATGGTTTGCTATAAGATTGGTGTAGCGGACTGTGAACGGGTTGTACGCAGTATGTGTGACAATAAACATATCGAAAAAAGCGGGATGTAAAATTTACGATTTCAAGATATTTTGAAATCACTTAAAAGTGATTGGGTGATATTATAAATTAATTGAAAATTTTATAATAATTTTGTATAATCAGTCGGAGATAAGGTGATTTTATGGATAATCAAAGTAACGTTAAATTCTCTTTTACAGTTCCTTTTAATAATGAAGATATAAT
>NZ_CACWEU010000087.1:0-9987 GCF_902760015.1 Candidatus Ruminimicrobium bovinum | reverse complement strand
TCAATTCATGTTTTTTAGGTTATAAGGTTATCAGGTTATAGGGTTATAAGTTATTTTATAATTTTTAACCGATAATCTTATTTATATAAACCGTCGTTAATTGCTTCTTTTTTTAATTCTATTAAAAAAAGCTTTTAAAAGTTGTTCTATTTCTTCGGATTTTAGCAATTTTGCCGTTAATATAAAAATAAAAATTCCAAAAACAATTGATATCGGAAGTAAAATAAAATATGAAATGTTAATAAGCATTATAAGGTAACAAATTATTCCCATTACAACGGATGCCGCTAATGCTTTTGACAGTGATTTCATTATTTTTATTATTCCCAAATTGCCTATTTTTTTTCTTATTTTATATGCCAAAATTATAAAATTTATATATGCACATATTGATGTTGCAAGGGCAAGCCCGCCGACACCTATAACTTTCATTAAATACACACATAAAACAACATGTATTATCATAACTAAAAAAGCAACTTTTACCGGAGTTTTTGTATCCTGGAAAGAAAAAAAAGTGTTTGCAAAAATTTTAGATATTGCATAAGCCGGAAGGCCAAAAGCATAACATATTAATGCTTGGTTTGTAAGTATTGAAGCAATATCGTCAAACTTTCCCCTTTGAAATAAAACTTTTATTATCGGAAGCCCCAAAACAATTAAACCTGCAGCTGCGGGAATCAATAATATAACCGAAAACCTGACGGATAAATTTAATGTTTCTTTCATATCATTAATATTTTTATGTGCCACTGCTTTTGACATTAAAGGAAGTGAAACAGTTGCAAGGGCAAGCCCGAAAATTGCCAAAGGAAGTTGCATTAACCTGTTTGAATAATATAATGCGGTTATTGAACCGTTACCCAAAAAAGATGCACAAACAGTATCCACAAAAGTATTTATTTGGTCAACGGAAATTCCTATTATAGAAGGTATCATCAATAAAAATATTTTTTTTAATCCCGGATGATTTAAGTTAAAATCAAATTTTAAATGCCATCCCAATTTTTTTAAAGAAGGATACTGCATTAAAAAATGCCCCAAGCCGCCGAAAATTACACTTACGGCAAGCCCTTTTATTTGATTTTCCGGTGTAAGAAGCGGAGCTATTGCAAGCACATAAATAATTTCGGCAAAGCTTAAATTTGCAGGTGCAATTGCAGGAATAAAAAAAGCTTGTAATGTATTTAACAATGCAAGTAACAGCCCTGCCAAACAAATAAAAATTAAGAAAGGAAACATTAAACGGGTTAAATCTATGGTAAGTTGCAGTTTTTCCGGGTCTGAGGTAAAACCCCATGCAATAAATTTAACCAACTGCGGCGCAAAAAAAACACCCAAAATCGTTATTACGGTTGTTATAAGCAACAATGCCGTAAAAACAACATTTATAAGTTTTTGTGTTTCCGATTTTTGTTTGGTATGTAAATATTCGGAAAATACGGGAATAAATGCAACCGAAAATGAACCTTCGCCAAGCATTCTTCTTATAAGGTTAGGTATTCTAAAAGCCGCATAAAAAGCATCGGCAACCATACCCGCACCGAATAAATAAGCAACCAACATATCCCTTAAAAAACCGAAAACTCTGGATATTGCAGTGCCTATGCTTACATAACCCGCATGTTTAACTATTTGTTTATTTTCCGACATAAGTTAAATAAAAAAAAGCCGATATTGCTTAGATATCGGCTTTTTAAATAAAATTTTTGATTATATCGAAGCAACCAATTTTGCAAGTCTTGCTTTTTGGTTATTAGCGGAATTTTTGTGAATAACATTTGTTTTACTTGCCTTATCCCACTGAGAAAAAGCAACATTCAATGCCTTTTGAGCTTCTTCTTTATTTTTTGCTTTTACCGCTGCTTCCACTTTTTTTGCAAGTGTTCTTATTTTACTTGTAGCAGCTGCATTTCTTGCCGTTCTTTTTTCAGCTTTTCTTACTTCTTTAAGTGCAGATGTATGTCTGCCTGTTTTTAATTTTGCCATTATATTCCTCCAAACAATTGAACAATGTTATAAACATTTGATTATTGTATCATATTTTGTTTTTTATAGTCAAGAAAAATTTATAGCCGAATGGCTGAGGGCTGAGAATTTAACGATAACAGCAAACGGCAATGTAGAATATTATTATAAGTTGAATATGTCTTCGTTTAATAAAAAATCATATATCCCTATATGTATTATTCCGTTGTTATCAATCCACGGTTTTTGAGTCGTTTTTGTTATTATAAATTTTTTAAAAAAATCTTTTACGGCAAGCAGCGGTCTAAGTTCTTGCTTTTGTTTATCCTCATCCGAAATATTAAGTGCAGGTTGAAGATAAAAATCTCTTTTTATATACATTTTTTTCCTTATTTTGTTTTTGGAAAAGTTAGTCGTTTTTACAACAAACTTTTCCCTTGATAACATAAAATATTTATGATTGTCAATTTTTTAGGTTATAGGGTTATAGGGTTATGGGGTTAACGGCAACGGCAAAACGGCAATGTATAATGTAAAATGTAGAATGTATAATTAACGGCGAACGACAACGAACAACAACAGATTACTCATATTCCTCGTCGCTTCGCTCACTCGGAATGACAGAAAAAAAAGGACTTCCGGGAAAAACTCGGAAGTCCTTTTTGTATTTCTTATTGCTATTCCAAATTATGCAGCTGTCAAGATATCTCTTACACCTTCCAATGCACTATTACCTATATCTACAAAATCAGCTACATTTCTTTCAGATATTAACATATCACCGGATTTCAATAATATATTTAATGTCGTTATCATATTATTTTTAGCTTCAGAACTAATTTCTTTTTCAAACAAGATATTATCAGAATTTATTCTAATTAATACGGAATCCATATATCCTTGCATCATATTCCTTATTTCAGGGAAACTCATTTGTTTAAATTTATTTATTGTTTGTTCATTTAATACAATATCAACACCTGTAACTTTTGCCTGCACTAACAAGTACCTTATAATTTTTCTTTCGTTATCGCTTAAAGTATTTAAAATTTCTCTCATATCATTATTTATAGAATTATCATCAATATTAATATTAATAAGTTCTTCTTCAAGTGTCGCTTCAATAACACCTCTAAACAACTGTTTTATTGCTTTTATTCTCAAACCGCTATTATCATTTTCATCATTATTAATATAACCATCTGTGAGAATAAGCTCTATCTCTGTTTTCATTTTCTTAGATAATTTATCTTTATTTATTTCATACCAATTATTAAAGTCATTTAATGTATATTTTTCACTTGTAAACATTTCGGTAAAATCTTTGATATCGAAAGAATTTTGAACAAAAGCATTCTTAGCTATACTAATTCCGGCATTATACGAAACTTTAGCTTTATTAGCATATTGGAACATTTTTGAATTACCATATTTAGTAAAGCTATATTTCATAATAGATATTGCACCAATACCCATTGCAACTAATTTTTTTGCAGTTGCTTCTGTAATTTCAACATCTTCACTGTATTCAACTTCTATTTTTCCATTTTCTATAAATTTATTAAATATCTTACTATTATTACTTAATTTTTCTAATCCTTTTTCACTTAAAGTGATACCATAATTTTGATTACTTATTTTTTCAAACACTTTAATATCTACATTTTCACCAAGTTTAATATTCACATCAGGCATAACAAAATTTATACCAGCAACAACAGGCATTACAAAATTATCAATAATGTAGGAAGTATTTTGAACTTTTGAAACATCCAATTTAACTCCTGTAAGATTGCTGAATCTATTTATATAATTTGTTATTTCTTCCACATTAGAATTATCATTAACGGTAACAATTAAATTAACATCAAAACCTAAATTTCTAAGACGGCTAATTTCATTCTTTATGACACTATCTGATTGTCCGTCAACAATTAAATCCAATGTATTGTAACCTGCATCTTTTTGTAAACGAATTAATTGTTCTGCAGATAGCCTTGTTTTTAAATTATAGTTAGTAGATTTTTTAACAGGAGCTTCAATTATTGAATATGTTGAAACACTGAATTTTTGCCTAATATTAACATCATTATATATTGCATTTTCTTTTTCATTATCAAGCTCTTCACAGAATTTTTTATATAGTTGTCTATAATTTTGCAAACCTATGGTTTTAATACCATAAACTTTTTCAAATAAAACTTCAGTAAGACGATTATCACTACTTAATCTATCTAAATATTCTGCTTTTGCAAATTCTACAATTTCACTTCGTTCATTTTCGCTGAGTTTATTAAATTTAGCTTTTGATTCACCTATTACTGTCATAACAAGTTCGTAACTATCGCCGTATGTTCTAACACCTACTTTGAAATTAATATCATTATTTTGAGCATCTTTTACTGTAATGTTACTACCTCTTGCAAAGTTTTTACCTCTGGCATCATAACTCTGGTTAAATTCAAATCTACGTAAAGTTTTAACTTTAATTTCACCGGCGGTGGCATTTGCACCAATTTCGGCTGCTGTATTTGAAAGATACGGAATAAAGAATTTAATAATATGCTTACTCCAATTTGTAAATTCTTCAATAACATCAACTGCACCATTGTCTTCTTCTATTTCTTCTACTTCATCAACTTTAGTTTGAGAAGTTTCTTCTTTTGCAGGAAGTTCCGCTTGACCTAAAAATGAATTTTCAATATTTTCACGAGGTAATTTTCTAACAGGTTTAAAATCTTCTCTTCTTTCTTTTTCACTATCTACTTTCTCATCTATAACCTCAACTTGTTCAGCAGCAGGTAGTGCAGGTTTTACTTCAATTGCTTTTTTATCTTCTTTTTCTAATCTTTTTGTTTCAGCAACAGGACCTTCTATTTTTTCTTGTTCTTTCTTTTTTACTCCAAATATTTTTTCAACCAATTTATTAAAGTACTCTTCAAAATCATTAAAATATTTATATAATACAGACAAGAAACCTGAAGGCATAATTTGTGTATCTTTTACCTCATAATTTTCTACCTCAATCATATTATCTTCTTTTTTCTTTTCTACAGATACAGGCACAGGTTTAGTTTCTCCTTCTATAACTTCAACTTGCTCATTATCAATTTTTATAACAGATTCCTCTTGTTCTACATGCTTAACAGACGGCTCTTTTTCTTCATCATCGGGAATAACTTCTCCTTTAACATCTATTACTTCAGGTTGTTGTTTAGATGTAACTTTTCTTTGTTCGTCAATTTGTTCTTCGACAGTAGTTGTTTGTTCTGAAGTATCTGAAGTATCTAATAATCTACCGGGATCTGTTATTGCACTTGTTTCAAGAAGAGGAACTTTCACATTATCACCATCACCACCATCTTTATCTTCATTTTGTTCAATATTATCAGTAGTTTTATCCGTATCGGATTTTCTCATATTTTTTAATATGTAACCCGGTACCATAAATAAATTACCGATAAGCATAACCGCAATAACAATAGGTGCCGTAACAACAATTTGAATCCACAAAACATCCGAGTTTCTTAATTCTTGAACTTTTTCCCATTCGGCTCTGTCTTGTTCGGAAGCATTTGCAACTTTTTCATCAATACTTTTTTTACTGTTAGATATAGCCCTGAAATAATTTTTAATTTCTTTCTTAATATTACCAAATACTGTTTTTGCCGGAGATTCTTTTAAATTAAAACCTGTTCTTAAACCGGATTGTGACCAGATACTTGCAAAAGGGAAATATATCATAACAAAAGAAAGTATATATGCAAAATGAGGAGCAGCAATGAATGATGCAAAAAGAATAATGATAAGAGCAGCATTTGCTATAAAATGAGAATTATATGTAGCAGCATCTGTTATAACATGATCACTGTCTTTACCAAGACCTCTTCCAGTAAATATATATGCAGATATTCCCTTTAATAAAACAGATAAGAAACCGCCTTTCATATTATCGGAATCACCAAGGAATGCCGGCTTTAATATAGTTTTAAGCCAAGAAGAGAATGGATTTTTACCTTCATTATAAGAAGACTTAAATGTTACATAACTGAGCAATGAATTTGATTGAGACAAAGGAATACTTACCAAAGCAAATACTATCGCATAAGGGAACGCAGCAAAAGGACTTATTCCAAAGAATAAAACTATCAAGATATAAGAACCGATTGCCCCACTGACAAGAAGAGTTTTTAAATAGGTTAACGGGCCTTGGAATAAATAGGACGAAATCTTAAATGCACCCGAATAAAGTTCAATTAAATTTCTTATAGGATTTTTACTTCTTGTTTTAGATTGTTCCATTAACATTTGATTATATCTTACCATTGCCAACGAAATAAAAAATTCAGCTGCACCTTGTGCAAATTTATTTTTCATTCCGGTAAATCCTCTGCTGGCAGCTTCTTTTTGTTTATCGTCTTTTAAACCTTCTATCTTCGCTATCGGTTTGTAACTTCTTGCAGTCATTCTACAGAACATACCAAAAATCATGTCTTCACTGATTTTATCTCCGTAAGCAGTTTCACCACGAGTTTTATCCAAATCGTACATAGCACGACCATATAATTGTAAAGTATTATCAACTTCCATTGCAGCATGCATTGTATTAAAAGGTTGTTCTTCCAACGAAGCATTCAGTCTCGAAAATACGGTATTTCTAAGTGTTTTGCTTTGTTTTTCATCAGGAATAACGGCAGTGAGACCAGGATTTTCCATTAAAACTCTTTGTTTCGTAGAATGTCTTTGTGCTGTTTGAATATCCATAGAATTGTTTGCATCATAAGTTGCCAAATATTTTGTTCCAAACAGCATTTCATTCAAATCTTCAAGAATTCTAAGATGCTCAGCTTTTCCTGAACCTTGAATTGGATTACCTATTTCAACTTTTTTAACATCATAGCTTACATATGAACACTCTTTATTATCAGCAAAAAATGTTTTTGCATCGGTTTTTAAAACAACTTTTATTTCAAACATAATCTGTTTGTAGATATTTATCTCATCAAAAGTTGCATTTCCTTCTTTTATTTTTTGCTCAAGAGCTTTAAAATCAGCATAAGTAATATGCTCTTCTTTCAATATTACCGGTAAATTAAGCATTAATTCATTATTTTCAAAATCACTTAATAAATTCTTTTGTTCCTCTGTTAAATTTTCTTTATTTTCCAAATCCTTAATTTCAGTTAACTTATTAAATACAATATTTTCATTCGGAGTTCTATTTCCTTTATCTTTTAAAATTTCATATTGTCTTTCACCAAATAATTCAGGATTTTGAATAACAGCATATTTAACAGATGGATTCTTTTTTACATTATTATTTACTGAAATAATGTTATTAATACCATTATCTTTTTCAAAATCAATTTTGACATTACCATTTTCATCAATAACTCTATTAAAATCTTTTGCATAAACCTGATAACCTATAAGGAAATTATTCTTACCTTTTAATACTTCAGATATGGTTTTGTCAAAATTTTCCTCATTTGTATATTTATCGGCATTTTCTATTTTTGCCTGTAACAAATTCGCCTCATAAATTGCATTGAAAGCATTATCCAACTCAGATAATTCCTGTCCATGAATTTGTCCCCAAGCACAAATAATTTGAACAATAGGATTATCTTCATCAAAAGCTTTACCGTTATTTTCTACCTGTTTACCTTTATTAACAGAAACATTTCCTTTTTCATCTACATTTATTAATTCTTTAATACTGCGGTAAGCAGCTAATGCTTCATCATCGGAATAAATTACAGGATCTTCATTTTTACCGTTTTCATAATAAAGAAGCAAATCATTACCTTCATTATCTTTTGTTTCTTCAAATTTATCAAGCATCGCCAAGAATTCGTCAGTGTATACTCCTATAAGATGAGTAAGTTTTGTATTACCGGTTCCATCATCATGAATTCCATTTAACGGCTCAGCACCTTTATTGAGATACAAAGTTACTTCTTCTGCGTAACCTGTGCCCATGTGTGCGGAATTTTGTTCACCTAACACAAGAGTTTTATTCCCAATATTTGTAGAAACATTTCTGGCTTGATGCTCATTAAAAAATTCTTCCCTTGCAGACATAGTTGAAGGTTCTTTAGTAAAATCAGGGAATTCTGTTATTTCCCTATCAAGCCAGTTTCCGTTTCTTGGTTGACCAAACTTAAACAAATAATTTTCATATTCTTCGGTTGTAAGCTGATGCCTGTCATATAAACCTTTCATCATTTGGTTATGATACTCAGCCGCGGCAACAACTATTAAACGTTGTGCCTCATTCTTATCTTCTTGAGATAAATTATCAACAAACTTTGTAAAAGCACTTTCTTTAACTATTTCTTCAGTGGATAAAACATTTTTATCAGGATTTTTATCTTTATACATTCTTACCAACATATCTTGAGATAATTTTCCTATAATTCTATCATCGGTTATATTCATAAAATCAGTTATAAATTCGGAATTTGCAAGTTTTGAATATTTTTCATTGTTATTTGATGCTTGTTCCAAATTACCAAAATATTGTTGTCTTGAAGACCAATCTTTTCCAGCTTTAAAATAACCTTTTGCTTTTTTATCTTTATATGCAAAAATCGTATTATAAATTCCAAATGTCCCAAAGAAATCAAGTAAGAAGAAACATATAAATGGGAATGAAATTAATCCTGTAAACATAATACCGGTTGCAAAAGTTAATAATGCAACAAGAGCAACATATGAAGATAAAACGGCAGCAAACGCTATAAGTTTAGGATGTTGTTTTGATGAAAGAAATTCGCTGTCTTTTGCAAAATTATATACTGCCAAATAACTTGCGAATATAACAAAACTTAATGCTACCAAAACTACAGGGTTCAATACAAACATAGCACCGGTTCCAACAAAACTTGCAGACATAATACCTGAAGGAAATGCTATACCTAACCCTGTAAATAATCCGTTAAACAAATATGCTTCAAAAACGGTTTTTAAAGCTATCGCAAAAATCCACATTTTCTTGTTTGTTTTTGATATTTCCTTTTGAGATTCTATTTCAGTTTCATCCGTAGTGTCTATTCTGTTTCTAAATATAGGAACAACTTCTCCGAAATAATCTCTTATAAGATTTTTCTGAAGAATGTTTTCAACTTTAGAAAGGCCATAGTAAATACCAAGAGCAATAGCAATTACAGCTACAAATGCAATAAAAGGTGACAATAATGCAGACCCCAAAATAACAACACCTTGAGCAAATGCAACATATGCTGCTATAGGAGCAAATGTGGAAACAACAGCAAGTATAAGTTCTTTGAAGTTAACAAGTAACTGAATAGGTCCCATTATAAAACCGGTATGAGGAACATATTGTCTATATAAATTTAATAATGCCGGTTTATCCGTTATGGTGTTTTCAACATACTTATCTTTAATATATTTATTATAC
Organism: Candidatus Ruminimicrobium bovinum; assembly: GCF_902760015.1. Lineage (NCBI taxonomy): Bacteria > Pseudomonadati > Elusimicrobiota > Endomicrobiia > Endomicrobiales > Endomicrobiaceae > Candidatus Ruminimicrobium > Candidatus Ruminimicrobium bovinum. The sequence goes on along the minus strand of NZ_CACWEU010000087.1, from coordinate 596 downwards.
CTTTCTACATAACCCGGAGTTCCGAAAGTGTCATTAATTTCAAGGTTTGTATATTTATCAGTAGTTGATTCTTTATTATTTCTTGGACCGCTGATACCAAGAATATCCGTTAAATATTTAATTTCTCCCTTAAAATTTCTGTCTTTTTTCATCAACTCAAAAATTTCATCATCAGAAAGATTTTCAACCTTATCCTGATTTTGTTCTTTAAATATTTCTATAAGCTGAGCTTTTCTTTGTTCATACGTTATACCTTTATCTGTATATGTTTTAACCCATTCTATTTCATTACTTATCATTTCATTTATTCTATTTTGCTTACCATCTTTATAAAGAACCAATGCATTAAATACAAGCACATCTTTTAAATTGGAAGCTTCAAATTGATTTTGAGCATCCAAAATTTGAAGCAATACTATAACTTTTTCAGTATATTCGTATGCCATTTCTTCTTTATCAGTAAATCTTCCACTATTAATTTTCTCAACAAGCTGTTTATATTCTTGTTCGTTTTTAGGAAGTAAATCTAAGAAATCATTTGCATATGAATCTTCTCTGCCTATAACATTTTCTAAGTACCAACTGAAATTAAATAT
>NZ_CACWEU010000086.1:0-7104 GCF_902760015.1 Candidatus Ruminimicrobium bovinum | reverse complement strand
ATTTTCATAACATTTTTTATTTCGGTGGTTTGCCTTTTTAAATTATCTTCCATACTTGCTATGTTTATTCTGTTCCAGTTATTTTCAAGGTTTTGCTGCCATGCCGCTTTATTTCTTGCAATTTCAAAATTATTGTTTTGCATTTTTTCCGTCTCAATAATTGAAGGAACATAAAATTTTCTTGTATATTCCTCAATCATTCTGTTCGTGTTAAACATAGGGCATATCGTTTGCATACAAAGTTTCATTTTTTGTATCCAGCCCCTTGGTAAATTATCAACCCCTCTGTCATAAAAGAGAGGAACTATTTCTTTTTCCAATACTTCGTATAAAGACCTGCTTTCAACTTCGTTTTGATATTCCAAATCCGTATAAGTATCGGTTGTGCCTATTCTCCAGCCGTTTTCGCCGTTATAACCTTCGCACCACCATCCGTCTAAAATACTGAAATTTAAAACTCCGTTAACTGCAGCTTTCATTCCGCTTGTTCCGGATGCTTCTTCCGGTCTTAATGGATTGTTTAACCAAACATCAACACCCTGCACCATATAATGTGCAACATTTACATCGTAATCTTCAAGAAAAACAACTTTAAACATAATTTCCGGGTCTGAAGCCAAACGAACAATGGATTTTATAATTTCCTTACCTTTATCGTCTTTCGGATGTGCTTTTCCGGCAATTATTATTTGAACCGGTTTTTCTTTATCAAGCAAAATCTTTTTTATTCTTTCCATATTTCTGAAAATTAAATTGCCTCTTTTATATGTTGCAAACCTTCTTGCAAAACCTATGGTTAATGCCTCCGGGTCCAAAACTTCATCGGCATACGATATAACCTGTTTTGATAAACCTCTTCTTGCCAATTGGTTTTTAAGACGCTGTCTTGCAAAAGAAACGAGACGTTCTTTTCTTCTTTCATGGCTTCTCCAAAGTTCGGCATCGGGAATTGTTGCAATTCTTTTCCAGATATTTTGGTTTTCCGGTTCTTCAATCCACATATTACCCATGTATCTTTGAAATAAGTTTGCAAAATCGTAAGAAAGCCAAGTATTTGTGTGAATACCGTTAGTAATGTGTGTTATTGGAATTTCTTTCCTGGGAAGATCCGGCCATATATTTTGCCACATCTTTCTTGATACTGTTGCATGCAGTCTGCTGACACCGTTTGCATGCCCGCAAGCTTTAAGAGCAAGAACAGTCATTGAAAAATCTTTGTTTACATTTTGCGATTTTAAATCTTTACCTAAATTTAAAAATTCTTCTTTGCTTAAGCCGATTTCCTTATATAATTTTTCAAAATATTTTGAAACCAAATCCGATGTAAAAACTTCATTTCCTGCAGGAACAGGTGTATGTGTTGTAAATACACATGTTGATTTTACCATTTGTTGTGCCTGTTTAAATGATAAACCTTTAGCCATTAAACTTCTTATTTTTTCAATTAATAAAAATGCGGAATGCCCTTCATTTATGTGAATTGCCGACGGGTTAATATTTAATGCTTCCAAAACTTTCATGCCGCCGACACCCAATATGAATTCCTGTTTAATTCTGTTTTCTCTGTCACCGCCGTATAATTCACCGGTTATTGTTCTGTCTTTAAGTGAATTTTTATGATAGTCCGTATCAAGTAAATACAAAGAAACTCTTCCTACCTGAACTTTCCAAACCCTTGCATAAACAACCGGCGAATCCGGTAAAGAAACCGTTACTGTTAAAGATGTTCCGTCGGAATTTCTTAACAATTCCATAGGCATACGGAAAAAATGGTTCATATTGTATTCTTCCATTTGCCAACCGTCATTTGTTAAATATTGTTTAAAATATCCGTTTCTGTAAAGTAAACCTATACCGACCAAAGGAAGCCCCATATCACTTGCGGATTTTAAATGATCGCCGGATAATACACCGAGCCCGCCGGAATAAATAGGCAAACTTTCGTGTATTGCAAATTCCGTGGAAAAATATGCTATTTTTTTATCTTTATGTTCGGGAAAAGTTGTATCAAACCAGGTTTGCATACTCATATATTTATCCAAATCGCTTTTTACCATTTCCATGTGTGAGATAAAACTTGTATCGTTTGAAAGTTCTTCCAATCTTTCCTGACTTATTAAACCTAACATTGCTTTAGGATTATGATATGTTTCTTCCCAAATATCAACATTCATTCTTTTAAACAATTCTATGGCATCACTGTTCCAACACCACCATAAATTATCAACAATATCAAGAATTGGTTTTAATTTATCCGGAAGTGCCGGCATAACGATAAAACTGTTGGCCTTTTCAAACGAAATTGTTTCCTGATCTTCATTGAATAAATTTTTTTCTTTAATCATATTTTTCTCCATTAAAAAATCGTTTTGCGATTTATTGACAATTTATGTTATTTTACTATTTTTTCAATTACTTTTAAAGATAAGTCAACACCGCATTGTAAATCCTTGATATTAAAAACGGAAGTTGCCGCATGTAAATACCTTGTAGGAATACTTAAAATTCCCGTTAAAATCCCCGACCTGTTCATATAAACAACGGCACCGTCTGTCATTCCTCCGTCTACAATATCTATTTGGTGCTTTATTTTATTTTCTTTGGCTGTATCTATCATAAGTCTTCGTACCTTGTTATTTACTATAGTTCCCCTTCCGGATGCTTCTATCATTGTAATGCCTATGCCGCTGCCGATTTTTAAAGAACAAACTTTTTTTTCTATTCCGGGAACATCGCCTGCAACATTTGTATCAAGTATCAATGCAAAATCCGGATCAATTGCAAAAGAAGAAGTTCTTGCACCTTTTAAGCCGACTTCTTCCTGTGCGGTTGCAACCGCATATACTTCGGCATCGACATTAATTTTTTCCATAATTTTTAACATTTCATAACAACCTGCTCTGTTATCGATTGCTTTTCCGTAATAAACATCACCGTTTAAAACACCTGCATTAGGTTCAAAAATAATTTGGTCACCGATTTCCACTTTCTTTAAAACTTCCTCTTTTGAGGAACAACCGATATCTATAAACATATTGTCATAAGTAACAAGTTTTTTTCTTTCTTCTGCTGTTTGCAAGTGAGGAGGTTTTGAACCTATAATACCGCAAATATCACCGGATTTTGCCTTTATTACAACCCTTTGCCCGAGTAATACCGTATCGGCAATTCCGCCGACCTTAATAAAATATATAAAGCCGTCATCACTTATATGTTTTACTACAAAACCTATTTCATCCATGTGAGCGGCTATCATTATTTTTTTTGAACCTTTGCCTTTTTTTGCAATTACATTTCCGAAATTATCAATTTTTACACTGTCGCAAGTTTTTTTCAATTCTCTTTTCATAATGGCGGCAACATCTTCTTCATACCCGGAAATACCAGGTGCAACCAAAAGTTCTTTCAATAATTTGTCCATAATTATTCCTCTGTTTTTATATTTTTTATTGCTTTTATTCTATCTAATACCGGCGGATGAGAATACTCCAAAAAAACTTTAATCTTATGCGGAGTTAAATTACTTAAATTGTCAACAGATAATTTTTTTAGTGCTTCTATCATTTCTTGCGGATGTTTATAAGTTGTAACGGAATATCTGTCGGCTTCGTATTCATATTTTCTTGAAATAATATTTTGTATTACCGATAAAAACATTGATATGGGAATATATAAAAAACCGAAAAAAACAAGTGAAGCATATACGGATAAATGCTCCATTTTAAAAGCGGCAAATAAATTTTGATTGTTTATAAAAAAAGACAAAATAAAAAACATCAAAAATGTATTTATAAAAGACATCAACATAAATTTATTTATGTGTCCTTTTTTGTAATGCCCCATTTCATGTGCTAAAACCGAAACCAGTTCTTCTTTTGTATGTTTTGCAATTAAAGTATCAAAAAGAACTATTCTTCTGAATTTTCCAAAACCCGTAAAAAAAGCATTTGTTTTTGTTGACCTTTTTGAACCGTCCATTTTATAAAGCCCTTTCATTTTAAAATTTTCCCGTTTTGCATAATTTTCAAGTTCGGTTTTAAGTTCACCGTCTTCCAACGGCTCATATTTATTAAACAACGGCATTATTAAAACCGGAGCAATAAATGTTATTATAAGTTCAAACAAAATGGCACAAACTGCGGCATAAAGCCATGCAAGACTTTCAAATTTAATAAAAAATAAAAGTATAACGGCAATTAAAGGCAACCCTATTACCGCAAACAATAATATTGATTTTAAAATATCCGTTATAAATGTTTTAACCGTTGTTCTGTTAAATGAATATTTTTCTTCTATAACAAAAGTATCATAAACGGAAAACGGTATTTCCATAATATTAAACAATAACATCAATATTGAAATAAAAATTAAACCCGTTATTATTTCCCCGAAGCCGAAACTCCTTGCAATATTATCTATATAATTAAACCCGCCAAACAAGATAAAAAGGATTTCTACTATTAAAATTAATGTTGAATTAAAAAAAGAAAGATTTGTTTTATCTTTTAAATAATTTTGAGATTTCTTATATTTTTCGTTATCGTAATAACCCTCAAATTCTTTAGGAAGTTCGGTTGATATATTTTTTACATTAAGATAATCCGAAAAAAAACTTACCGTAAAAGAAACCGTTAAAAACAAAATAATAATCACTAAATAAATATCCACAAAAAATTTCCCTCAATTAATTTATTTTTTTCCTATAACTTTCCACAATTCTATTAAACTTTTTACATAATTATATTTTATATCCGCTTTTAAAATATCATTATCAACATTATTTGATTTTATTTCTTCTGTTTTTATAAGTTTATTATACCAAAAATTATATTCGCTAAATGCCTTTCTGACTTCCAACTTAATTTTATCTTCCATTTTGGCTCTTTCTATTGTTGTTTGTCTTGCTTTTATTTTCTTTTGTTTTAACCTTGCAAACATGGCACCGCCTTCAAATAAAGGAACATTTACATTTAAAGAAATATACCAATCCCGTTCCCAATGGTCCATATCATCACCTAACCAATCATAAGAAGCGCCGAACATAACAGTAGGAAGTTTTTCCATATTTATTAAGTTGACACCGATATTATCTATACTTTCCTGATACTGTGTTGTTTTTATCTCAGGACGAAATTGATATGCCCATAAAATACATTGCTGTAAATTCAAATTTAACTTTTCAATTTTAATTTCACCTTCAATATCAATTACGGTATCAAGTTCCAAACCTATTAAAGACAAAAGCTCCAATGTTTCAAGTTCATATTGATGTTTGAGTATATCGAGTTGATTTTGTAATGTTTCATTTTTATTCTTTTCCAAATATTTTTTATAAATATCTATTTTTTCTTTTAATGCTATATTTTTATAAAATTGTGTTTTTACCTGTGCGGTCACTTCATTTTTTTTAATTTCGGAATTTGTTTGTGCTTTTTCGTACTGAATTTTTGCAAGTCTGTTCGTTGCTACAGTTTTTCCTCCGTTATAAATACTTTGCCATAATGCAATTTTTGTTGAATAAAAATAGTCTCTGTTTCCTTCGGGTAATAAAATTGTTGCAGGCAAGTAATTTGAATTTATCAATGTTGAAACATCGTTACTGAATCTTGATAAGTTAAAGTTTAAGTCCAACGTAGGATAATATAAAGCTCTTGCTTCACTTACCCTTTGTTCTGCAAAAAACACCGCCTCTTTTGCAATTAAAACATCTTGGTTTATATTCAATGCAAGTTTAACACATTCTTCTATATTTAAAATTCTTTCCGTTTTTTGTGCAAACAAAGGTAAACTTAAAAACAGCAATAATAAAACAATCAATTTTTTCATTATTTTTTCCTAATCAAGATTTTTAAATCCGATATTTGTTTTAATATTGATTTTTTAGAAGTTCCGCCATAAGAAGTTTTTGCATTAACAATATTTTTAACATCTATGAATTTATATAAATCTTTTTCTATTTCTTTTGAAAATTTTTGATATTCGGCAATTGAAAGCTTATCCAATGTTTTGTTATTATCTATACAATAGTGAACAATTTTTTGAACTATTCCGTGTGCGGTTCTAAAAGGAATATTTTTTCTTGCAAGATAATCTGCAATTTCTGTTGCCTGTAAAAAACCTTTTTCGGTACTTTTTAAAGTTCTGTCTTTTTTAAATTCAAGTGATGCCATAATATCGGTAATAACTTCCAAGCACAATTTAACGGTGTCTGTCGCATCAAAAACAGGCGGTTTATCTTCCTGTAAATCCCTGTTGTATGCAATTGGAAGCCCTTTCATTATTGTAAGCATTGCCGTTAAATCGCCGAAAACTCTTCCTGTTTTTCCCCTTATAACCTCGGCGGTATCCGGGTTTCTTTTTTGCGGCATAATTGATGAACCGGATGTAAATTTATCGTCTATATGTATAAAATTAAATTCTACCGATGACCAAGTAATAATTTCTTCGGCAAGTTTAGACAAATGGACGGAAATTAAAGACAAATCAAAAATGAATTCCGCACAAAAATCCCTGTCACTTACACCGTCCAAAGAATTTTCGCAAGGTCTGAAAAATTCCAACAACTTTGCTGTATAATTTCTGTCTATCTTAAATGATGTTCCCGCAAGTGCGGCACTTCCAAGCGGCATAATATTTGTTCTTTTTAAGCAATCTATAATTCTTTCTTTATCTCTTTGTATCATCCAAGCATAAGCAAGTAAATGATGAGAAGCAATTATAGGTTGTGCCGGCTGTAAATGAGTATATCCGGGCATTATAACATCAATATTTTTTTCGGCTTTTTCAACAAGAACATTTTGAAAAGCATTCAACATATCAAATATTGTCAAAATTTCTTTTCTTATATAAAGCCGTAAATCCGTTGCTACCTGATCGTTTCTGCTTCTTGCGGTATGCATTTTACCGCCGATAGCACCGATTCTTCTTATAAGTTCTTTTTCTATTGCAAAATGAATATCTTCTTCAACCGGAAGAGTCCAACCTTTTGACAAATCTTTCAATATTGATTTTAATCCTGCAATAATTTTTTTACCGTCGGAAGCAGGTATAATTTTTGTTTTTATTAACATTTGCACATGTGCAATTGAACCTTCAATATCTACT
>NZ_CACWEU010000085.1:0-2692 GCF_902760015.1 Candidatus Ruminimicrobium bovinum | reverse complement strand
TGGCGGAACAAGCCAAAATGTGTGGAGAGAAGATGTTGTAGTAAAAAGTTCGCAAGAAACAATAGATGCTTTATTTAAAAATGCTCCAGAACAGGACGGAGACTTTTTTAAAGTTAAAAAAGTTATGGATTTGGAAGATTAAATTTTAATTTGAATTTATTTATGGATAATAATTTATTACTTTTCAATGATTTTTTAGAATATAAGTTTCCTATACCTCAATATTTAGGTGCTAAATATAAACATCTTAATTGGATTGGGAAATATATTACAAAAAACACAAAAACCGTTTTGGATGCATTTGCCGGCTCGCAATCTGTTGCATATTATTTTAAACAGTTAGGATATAAAGTATATACAAATGATTTTTTAAATTTTAACAACCAAATAGGGAAAGCTCTTATTGAAAATAATAATATTAGATTAACCAATGACGATTTACAAATTTTATTTTCTCCAAATAGTGATAAAAACAAATTTAATTTAATGGAAAATTTATTTACTAATATTTTTTTTACAAAAGAGGAATGTAGTTTTTTAGATTCATTTAGGAGCAATGTAGAATTACTATCAAAAACAAAACAATCCTTAGCTTTAACTATAATAAATAGAGCAATGACCAGAAAAGTTACAATGGGACATTTTACACATACAAAAGCATTAGAATATGCAAACAACAAAGAAAGAATTAAAAGAAACAGAAGTTTAATAAGACCTATAAAAGATCTTTTTATAGAATTATTGCCTGAATATAATAATTCAATTTTTGATAATCATCAAGAAAATAAAAGTTTTAATGAAGATGCGATTTCTTTAATAGCACATTTAAATAACAAAATAGATTTACTTTATTTGGATCCGCCTTATTGTGATAGTCATGCTGATTATCAATCTTTTTATCATTTATTAGAAACTTATACACAATATTGGAAAAACAAAAAATTTATTAATTCAACACATAAATATTTCCCTAAAATTTATAGTGGTTTTGATACAAAAAAAGATATAATAAATTCTTTTGAACAACTTTTTAAACAGGCACAAAAAATACCATATTGGTTAATTAGCTATAATGATAGAAGTTATCCTAATAAAGATGAAATGATTAAATTAATAAGTAAATATAAAAATGTTGAATTGTCTTTTAAAGAATATTACAATAATGTCGGTGGAAAAGGGAGTGTTAAAGGAAGCAAAGAATTATTATTTATTTGTTCTCCTAAATAGAATATGAAAAGCTTTTTAAATTGGGATAAATTATTTGACAAGCAAGAACTACATAAATTTACAGAAAATGAAACCGGTACAATTTGGTTAAAATTAAAATCTATCATGAGACCTGAAATTATAAAACAGTTTATGAATAAATGTGAATTATCTATAAGATCTTCTTCTAAAAATATATTTGAAGAATTATATAATCTTAATCTATATCTAAAAGGTGAAATAAATAAACAACAAATAAATTCTTTTTTAATAGAATATAATAAAAAAGAAAATATTGAAATTAAAAATAATTTTCACACAATAGAAGCAGAATTATATAAATTACAAAATTTTAGTTGGGGTGGAGATTTTAACAATTCTTTGGATAAGAAAATTATAACTTATGTTAAAAGAACATATTTATATGATGAAATAATAAACAAAATAGATAATGAGATATCTGAACATACAAAAAAATATACATTAAATTCTTGGTATAACAATTGGACTACAATATTAACTGAATATCTGTTTAAAAGTAATAAAAAAGTCATATCTGCTGTTGGTAAAACAAAAAGTGTTGATTTTTTTATAAAGGATATTCCGTTAGATTTAAAAATAACATATTTACCAAAAGAATTTATTAAAGAACAAAGAAAAATTAAAGGTTTAAAATCTGAAATTGGTATATTAACTAAATTAGCACGAGAAAATTCAATTATTTATGATGATAAAACAAATGAAGAGATAAAAAAACATCAAATAATTGAACAATTAAAAAATTTGAAAAAGAAAAATATAAATAAAATTCTTAATCAACTTTCTAAAGAAACTAAACAAATTATTGAAGAAACAAAAAACAATAAAGATAGTTTAATAAAATGGTTATATGAAAATCAAGGCGAAATGAGACTTGGTTCTGAAAACAGACTTTTTCTTGTATTAATAGATTCAAACAATATATCTGATTCTTGGAAAATAAAAAGAAATTTTAAATTATTAAAAAAAGAAATTGACTCTTATATTAAGAGTTTCAATAAAAGCAAATTAGAAAATAATAAAATTAAATTCAAATTTAGAGGAATAACATATTATACAATTGCTGATATGGTATTTGTAGAGGAGTAATGGTAAAATCATGAATGAAATCATTAAAATGACTGCAACGGAACTTGCAGAAAAAATTAAAAGCAAAAAACTTTCAAGTATTGAAGTAACAAAAGCTTTCCTTGATAGAATTAAAGAAGTAAATCCAAAAGTAAAAGCATATATTTCTGTTTGTGAAGATTATGCTTTAAAACAAGCACAAAATTCCGACGACAAAATTGCTAAAAATGAAAATGTAGGAGTATTGGAAGGTATACCTATAGCAATTAAAGATAATATTTTAATAAAAGATATTAAAATGACAGCTTCATCTAAAATTTTGGAAAACTATATTGCACCTTACGATGCAACCGTTATTACAAAATTAAAAGATGCAGGA
>NZ_CACWEU010000084.1:0-2958 GCF_902760015.1 Candidatus Ruminimicrobium bovinum | reverse complement strand
TCTTTTTATAACAAAACAAAAAGAATATACACAACAAAGGGATAATAAATAATAAAAATAAAGCATATTGATTTTCAAACATTTATATCAACTTCCTAAACAAAATATTTTCAAAAAAAATGTTTATTAACATTAAAATAAAGATTATTAAAATAAATTTGTCAAAAATTTCCGAATAACTTGTAAATTTTATTGAACTTGTTTTTGTGGATTCCGTTTTATCTATTTTAGAAATAATATTTTTTAATATTGTTGTATTGTTTGCTCTAAAATATTGTCCTTGGGTAATTTCCGCAATTTGTGTTAATGTTGTTTCATCTAAATCCTGTTCCTGCAATTTAACAAGTTTCATTCCTTCATTGGGATCCATAACCTGATAATATGCTCCGTCCGGATTTCCTGCACCGATAGCATATATTTTAATGTTTAATTTTTGTGCTATTTTAGCTGCAGTTATGGGATCAATCTCTCCGATATTATTGGTGCCGTCTGTAATTAAAATTATAACTTTGCTTTTTGCTTGGCTGTCTTTAAGCCTGTTACTTGCCGTAACTATTGCAGAACCTATTGCCGTTCCGTCAACAGCTATCATATTTATTGTTGCATGTCCCAAAAGTCGTGTAACCGTTTCCATATCGTTCGTTAGAGGACACTGTGTAAAAGCAAATCCTGAAAAAAGGACTACACCGACTCTATCGTATTTTCTGGATTTAACAAAATTAACGGCTATTTTTTTTGCGGCTTCTAATCTGTTTACGGGTTTAAAATCAAGTGCTTCCATACTGGAAGAAACATCTAATGCTATCATTATGTCCGCTCCTTGATTTAGAACATCTTCCGTTTTATTACCGATTTGCGGTCCGGCTAAAGTTACAACGAACAAAAGCAATATAATATAATTTAATATATTGACTATATTGTAAAACTTTATTTTTGCGGATTTTTTTATACCGTTGAATATGATATATTGCGAAAAATTGATTAATGAACTTTTTGCCTTATTTTTTTTTATTTTCAAATATATTATGAATAATATCAATAACGGTATTAATAAGAAAAAAAGAGGGGATTTGAAATATATCATTTTATCTCCAAATTACTTTTTTGAACATTTAATTTCTCTATAACATTTCTTGTTTGTATATATACATTTATAAATTTATCTTTATCCGATGAATTTATGGAATACTTCAAATTATCATATATTTTTAATAAATCAGATATTTCGTTGCGGTATCCATAGGAAATATTATCTTTTACGGATACCATATCAATTAACTCGGTACTTGTAACTTCTTTGTTGTTTTTCTTTAACATTTCCAAAATAAAATTTTTTAGTATTCTGTTCAAAGTGCAATAATAATTATTTATATTATCCGTTTTATAAACAGCCGAATCCGTTATAGGAATATTATTGAGTTGATGTATGGCTTTTTCCCGGGGAGAAAAGTTTACTTTTATATATTTTTGCATTTTAACAATAATTATATTTTTATATACAACAAATACAACAAACAAGACAAATATTGTACATAGTATATAAAATGTATTAGGAATAGGTATTTTTCTTATTTTTTTTATATCAAAAACAGTATCATTATCATATTTGTTTAAAACACTATGTATAACTATCGGCATACTGTCGGTAAAAAAATAAAATTTTTCGCGAATATTGCTATCTTTGTCGGCATCGGTTTTGTTTATATATGACAGTCTTATTTTCGGAATTTCTTTTATTTTACTGTCATAAGCGGTTAATACTATTTTTAATTTATATTTTTCTTCATCTGCAATATCTTGTTCAAAAGAAAAATCATAAATATCCCACCCTTCAACAACAAAATCATCTTCGCTCTGAAGCAATAATGCAAAAGTCGGAACGGATATATCAACCTCCGCATTAATCATATCACCGACATACATTTCATTTTTATCAACTTTCAATATTGCCTTAGGGAATGTTGTAAAAGCGGTTACATTCAAAAAAGAAAAAAACAAAAATAAAAATAACATTAAACTAAATCTAAATAATTTCATAGCCTGCTATCCTAACACTTGTTTCCTTTTTTGTCTGTTATTGAAAAATTTGATAAGTTCCGGTAAATAAGGCAATCCGTTTATTATATTTATCGTATCTACATTTGCTTGCTTAAAAATATCTTGTTTTTCGGTAACAAATTCGGATAACTTTGTGTAATAATCTTTAAGCATATTTTTACTGCCGGAATCCAACAGAAAACTTTGATCTTTTTCTGCATCATAAAAATTTATTAAACCGATATTTGGAATATCAAATTCTCTCGGATCCGTAATATCTATACATATTAAATCATGTTTTTTAGCGGTTAATTTTAAATCTCTGCCGTAATCAACATCCTTAAAATCGGAAACCAGGAAAACAATCGCTTTCTTTTTCCAAATTTCATTTATAGCTTTAAGTCCTACGGATAAAGATGTTTTTACTCCTTCAGGTTTAAAAGATAACAATTCGTCTATCATCCTTAATATATTATTTTTACCTTTAGCAGGTTTTATAACTTTTTCTATTTTATCGGTAAAAGTCAACATTCCGACTCTATCATTATTTCTGATAGCAGAAAAAGCAAGGACGGAAACTATCTCTGCAGCAAGGGTAGCTTTCGTTTGTATTTTACTTCCAAAAAACAAAGAGGCCGACATATCCGTAAGAAAAATAACTGTCCTCTCTCTCTTCCGTAAAAACTTTTATATACGGTTTCTTTTGTTTGGCAGTAACATTCCAGTCAATTGCTCTAATATCATCTCCCGGCAGATATTCCCTGATTTCTGCAAATTCCATTCCCTGACCTTTAAATGTACTTTGATATTTTCCACCCAGCCCTTCACTGACCAAATGTTTTGAACGGATTTCAATTTGTCTGATAGTTTTTTTCACAATATTTGTTGAATCCATATTGTCCCTTTAGATTACGGTATAGG
>NZ_CACWEU010000083.1:0-3492 GCF_902760015.1 Candidatus Ruminimicrobium bovinum | reverse complement strand
GAGGCATATCAATAAACATAACATCTTGTTTAGCCCAAATAACATCTTTCCAAAACTGTTGTATTATACCAGCAATTACAGGTCCTCTCCATATTACAGGATCTGTTTCATTGTCCAATAACAAATTAACAGACATTATATCAATACCTTCTTTGGAAAGAACGGGGAAAAAGCCATCTTCACCGTTTATAGGTTTATCTGTAATACCAAATATTTTTGGTATTGATGGTCCCGTAATATCAGCATCCATAATTGCTGTGTTATAACCTTTTTTGTTGAGTGTATTTGCCAATAAAGAAGTAACCAGAGATTTTCCTACTCCTCCTTTACCGCTAACAATACCTATAATTTTATTTATTTTTGTAGATTTATGAGGTTGCTCAATAAAAGATTTATGTTCTTCACAAGAATCACCATTGCAAGTACAATCTTGTTCTTTACATTCTGACATTGTTGCTCTCCTTACTAAAAAACATTTTCTATTTTTAATTTATAGTTTATAGCTAAAAAAGAATTCTTACTTAACTTACTTCAATACAAAAAAAACAATATATTTTTTCACAATTTGTTTCATTAAAACTAATACTAATCTAATCCGTATTTTTGTTCTCTTTTGTAAAAAGCATCTTTGCCACCTTCAAGTATTTCACAAACATGTTCTCTAATTCCTTGAGATTCAAGAATAAACTCACTTGAGTCTTTCTTCTTTGTAGATTCTAAACTACCATTTATATATTGAAATTTTATTCCATCTCTATTTTTAGTTTGAGTTCCATTTTGATTTGCAACTATTACATTTTCTGCATCAGTATTTACAACGATATTAGCATTATGGGTTACAAGAATAATTTGTCGCTCTTTTTTCTTTTGTTTTAGATATTTACTCAGTTCATTATATATAGATCTATTGTCTAAACTATCCTCTGGTTGATCTATTAAAACAGGACATTTTTCATTACTATATTCTAAAATCATAGTTAAAATCACAAATGCTTTTTTACCATCTGACATTTTTTCAAAATTATCATTTTCATATTCCAATTGATAATCTATATAAAACAAATTTCTTGAAAACAAAGTAATCAAAAACATTTGTATATCTTTCCCTGTTTTCATAATTAAATTATTTTCTAATGCCGAATCTAAAAGTCCAGAATTAAAAAATTTTATATTTGTCATATAATCTTTGTTAACCTTATCTACTTCTTTATATTCTTGGTGATGTTTTATATTTATATATTCAATAATAGTATCATACAATTTTTTATCTAGTTTTACAGTAGGTTTTATTTTTACTTTATCACCGTTCTGTTGTAAAAAGCCTATTGTTGTTTTAATTTCTTCAAAAAACTTATAGTTATCAGTAATTATTTTATCTTTCAATTCATCTATTTGTTGTTGATATGTTTTTATTTCATTTTCTTCTTTTTCAATCTCTTTTAGTTTTGCTCTTTCTTTATCAAGTTCATCTTGTAAAGCTTTATATTCTTTATTCTTTTCAATGTTTTGTTCAGTATTTTTATATTCTGCTTTATTTTTAATCTTTTCTATTTCTCCCTCTTTACATTCTTTTTCAGTTTCTAATATTTCTTTTTCTGTTGATAACTTTTCTTTCCATAAATTATTAGCTTCTTGTTTAACATTCACCATAATTTGACTTATCTTATCTTTAATATCATCACTTAGTTCTATATAATTATTTAATATATCTTCTTTAATTATATTTTCATTCAAAAGATAATCAATTTTAGATATATCTTTTGTAATTGTATTTATCCTTATTAAATAATCATTTATTTTCTGCTTGCCTTCATTATATTGTTTTATTTCTTGTTCTAATAATTCACCATTTATTTTGATACCAGAAAGACGATCTTCTAGTAATTTTATATTTCCTTCAACACCCTTTTTATCTCCTTTTGATTTCATACTTTCTATTTTTGATTTCATATTCTGCATAATAGGAAACAATTTCTTAATGTTCGTATTTATCTTTTGTTCCTGATTCTGTTTAAAAGTATTATAATTATCTATAACAGTTGTATTTTTTTCTTTTATTATTCCTTCAACTCTCGTATTTAAATCTTTCTTATTTTCTTCTTTTGATAATTCATGTATTTTATTTTGAGAAAGAAATTCGACTTTTCTATTATCTTTTTCAACATTATCTTTCCAAATTATTTTTATGTCTTTTGATATATTATTAATAAATTCCTTTTTATCAGATTTGTCTTCACAAGAATAACAGCTTAATTTATTTGCTATAGCGGCTAATAAATTAGACTTACCAGTAGAACGGCCACCAATAATAGTATTTAAATTTTCATTAAAGTTTATTTTTTGTTTCCAAAACGAATCTTTATTTAATTCTACGGAACTTATAACTTGATAAACGGGCTTTTCTTCAGGTTTTGCTTGTTGGTTTTTTACTCTATCTGGTTCATATATTATTTGTTTTAATCCTTCAAAAGTTAAATCTGCTTTTATCCATAAATTTGAAGCATATTCTCTAGGGTCATGATTATCTGAACAAATTATTATTGGCTTTTCTTTTTTTATATCTGGCAAAACTTTCTTCTTATAATCTTCAATATCTTTTTGTTTTCCTACCTCAAAGATGTGAATATTTTTTGCAAACTCTTCTTTTATAGCTTCATTAATAGGTAATGCATTAGTTATTTTTCTATCAACACCGCTTTCTTTGCTTCCAGCATGAATAGTAAGCAAGCCATTATGTTTCTTTACAAAATCAACAATATCATTAAAATCCCAATAAATTTTTTCATCATTTAATGGATTTTTTCCTTTATCTCGTTTAAAAACATTAAATGATTCCTCTAATACCTTAATATCATACTTATCACTAAAAATAGCTACAATATGTATATTTGTATTTCCTTTGTCTGTTCTTAGTTCAACACCTGGGAAAAAAACTGTTTCTGAAGACAACTCTCTTAATTTATTTATTCTGTCTTTATCTATAATAAAATGATCAGTAATTGCTACTGCAGAAATATTATTTTCTTTAAAGCTTTTAACTAACCTATCATCCGAATCTGTTCCTTTATAACCATAATCGAAAGAACTTGCTGTATGTACATGTAAGTCCCATTTGTGCCATTCGGAGCCTCTATTAACCATTCATTACCTCACTTAAACAAAAATTATTTTAAAGATAAAATAAATACAAAATTTACCATTATTTTAACTATTATAATTTCATTTTATTTGATTACAATATTTTTTTTATCAGATTTTATTAACTTTTAATGTACATTTTATATTATAGGTAAATTATTGTTGCAAAACCTTTATCTTCATTATAATAATCTGTTATTTTTATATTTACTCAATATTATCTATATACTGTTAGGATCAGCAATATATCCTTTAATTGCTGAAGCCGCAGCAACTGCAGGACTTGCTAAAAATAATTCCGATTTCGTATTTCCCATTCTACCTACAAAATTTCTATTTGTTGTTGAAACACAT
>NZ_CACWEU010000082.1:0-5317 GCF_902760015.1 Candidatus Ruminimicrobium bovinum | reverse complement strand
CAAAAAAAATTTTATTCATTCGGTAAATTTGTTTATTCTTTGGCCGAATTCAATTATTGCTTTTCCGATTTTTTATGTAATGCAATTTGTACCGATGAAAATAAATACATAGTATCGGTTGCGAATAAAAAAGAAATTCCAAAATACCTTTCGGAAAATGCAATTAAAGAACTTGAAATTTTTTCAAAACTTTCAAAAATTACAACCGATGAACTTTTTTGTGAAATTGATTTTAAAGGATATATTCCGAAATTCAATAATATTCCGACGGATTTTTGTAAAATCTATAAAAATCAAATAAAAAATATTTCAAAAGTCGGTTACGGTATTTTTGCCGCATCAAAAATGTTTAAAGTTTCAAACGAACAAATTATACCTATAAAATCTGCAGATAAAATTTCGGCAGATATTTTTGTAGGTTATAAAGAACAAAGGAAACAAATTTTTGATAACACGAAAGCTTTATGTAAAGGTAAACCTGCCGCAAATGTTTTATTATACGGTGACGCCGGAACGGGAAAATCTTCCACCGTTAAAGCATGTGCGAATTATTTTTACAATGAAGGCGTTCGCCTTATAGAAATAAGAAAAGATCAACTTTTAAGTTTATCTTATATTATGGATAAAATTACGGATAATCCTTTGAAATTTATAATATTTATCGACGACCTTTCTTTTAATAAAAACGATGACAGTTTCAGCATGTTAAAAGCGACTTTGGAAGGTTCTGCGGGAGCAAAAGCCGAAAATGCCGTTATTTATGCAACAAGTAACAGACGTCATATAGTAAAAGAAAGTTTTTCCGACAGACAAAATAATGATGATATTCATATTAACGATACCATACAGGAACTTACTTCGCTTTCCGACAGATTCGGGTTAACCGTATATTTTGAAAAGCCGGATAAAAACCTTTATCTTGAAATTGTTTTTGCACTTGCCGAAAGAAATAATATTGAAACAAACAAAAAAGAATTGGCACAAAAAGCCGAAACTTTTGCATTAAATCGCGGTAATCGTTCACCGAGAATTGCAGAGCAATTTATAAACAGTTTAATTCTATAACATGGAATTTTATTTTTAATTTAAGTAATTCTTATAATATAATAAATAAAAGAGGAAATATGTTTAACGGAAAACAAAAAATTCATTTTGTAGGTATCGGCGGTGCCGGTATGAGCGGTATTGCGGAAGTTGCATTAAATTTGGGTCATCAGGTTTCCGGATCCGATATTAAAAAAACCGAAGTTACTCAAAGGTTAAAAGAATTAGGTGCTAAAATATATATAGGTCAAAAAGCCGAAAACATAAAAAATAAAAATATAGATGTTGTTGTTACTTCAACTGCTATTTCAAAAGATAACCCGGAAGTACAACAGGCCGTAAAAGATAAAATTATCATTATTCCTCGTGTAGAAATGCTTGCCGAACTTGCAAGGTTAAAATATACAATTACAATTGCCGGTACTCACGGTAAAACAACAACAACATCAATTACGTCAATGGTTCTTGATGAAGGCGGTTTTGATCCGACAATAGTTATCGGCGGTAAATTAAAAAATTTGAAAACAAATGCTCGGCTCGGTAAAGGCGAATATATGATTGCCGAAGCCGATGAATCCGACGGTTCTTTTTTAAAATTATCACCCGTAATAACCGTTGTTACAAATATAGATAACGACCATCTTGATTATTACGGTAATATGGAAAATTTAAAAAATGCTTTTATAAAACATATAAACAGTCTTCCTTTTTACGGATGTGCCGTTGTATGTACGGACAGTCCTTTGGTAAAAGAAATTTTACCTTATGCCGCAAGAAAATATATAACTTACGGTTTTAAAGGAACACCCGATATAACGGCAACCGAAATTTCCGTTGTAAACGGTAACACGGAATACAATGTTATTTATAAGGGTAAAAAACTCGGTAAAATCGTATTAAAAGTTCCGGGTGAACATAACGTATTAAATTCGTTGGCGGCAATAGGTGTAGGACTGCAATTTGATATACCTTTTGTAAATATAAAAACGGCATTGGCAAATTACGGCGGTGTAGGAAGACGACTTGAAGTTAAAGGAGAAAAAAAAGGAATTACTGTTATTGATGATTACGGCCATCATCCGACGGAAGTTAAAGCAACCCTATCCGCATTAAAACATAATTATCCCAATAAAAGGTTGGTTACAATATTTCAACCGCACAGATATACAAGAACACAAAATTTATATAATGAATTCGGAAAAGCATTAAAAAAAGCCGATGTAATTTATATTATGGATATTTATGCCGCAAGCGAAAAACCGATAAAAGGTATTACTTCGGATTTAATTATAAATTCTGCTCGTGAAAACAAGTGTGAAGTTCATAAATTTACCGATATAAATTCTGTTGCCGAAACACTAAAAGAAAATGATATTTTGCTTACATTAGGTGCAGGTAATGTTTGGCAACAGGGAGAAGAATTGCTAAAGTTATTATAAGCCGATTTTAACGAATCAGTGATATTTTATAAGTATATTCGTGGGGTGTAATGTTTACCTTGTTTTCTCTCGATAACCAACCGAGAGCAAGGTAAAGCATTGTATTTGATAAACCTAAATTTGCTTTTATTTGAATCGGAGTCGATTCTCCGTTTGCATCAAGGTATCTCCAAATTTGTCCTGCAACAGTGCCTATAATATCAATCATATTTTTACCACCAAAAGACAGTTTATCAGGTTATGGGATTACAGGTTATTTTAACTTATAGCCGTATAATTCAAAAACCAATAACCTAAACTACATTTTTTCAACAACAAAAAGTTCGGTATCTTTATCAACAGGTTTTCCGTTTTCAATTAAAATCTTTAATATTTTAACTTTTGTCGGAGCTTTTATCTCGTTCATTACTTTCATCGCTTCAACTATACATAAAGTTTTACCCTCGGCAACAATATCCCCTTCTTTAACAAAAGTAGGGCTTGAAGGGGATGCCGATCTGTAAAAAACACCTGTTAAAGGAGATTTTAAAGTTTCATTGTTTTCTTCTTCAACAACTTGTTCTTGTTCGTTCTTTTCATTTACTATATTTTTGATAACAGTATGCTTACATTTATCATTGACGGTTTTTCTTCTGATATGAAAACGGGAAGTCGCAGACTTTATTTCCATCTCTTCAACTTTTTCGTCGCACATAATTTTATACAAAGCTTTTACTTCTTCTTGAAGCTGCTTTTCTTTTTCGTTATTAGGCATATTGTCCTCTACATATTTTTACTTAAGTTTATTCTGCCTTGGTTATCTATTTCATCTACTTTAACCACAATTTCTTCACCCACCGAAACAACATCCTCAACTTTTTTAACTCTTGTTTTGGCAAGTTTTGAAATGTGAACAAGCCCTTCTTTGCCCGGCAAAAATTCAACAAAAGCACCGAAAGCCATTATTCTTGTAACTTTTCCTTTATATGTTTTTCCTACTTCAACTTCAGCTGTTAAACCTTCAACAATATTCCTTGCACATTCCAAAGAAGCCGTATTGTCTGCCGAAATAAACACCGTTCCGTCTTCTTCTATATCAATTTTTGCACCGGTGGATTCCTGAATATTCCTTATATTTTTGCCTCCGGGCCCTATCAAACCGCCTATCTTACTTTGAGGAATTGTTAATACGGATATTTTAGGAGCATATTTTGAAAGTTCTTCTCTGGGTTTGTTTATTGCGGCTTCCATTTTATCAAGAATTTCCATTCTGCCGACACGTGCCTGTTCAAGGGCTTGTGCCATAATTTCTGTTGTAAGCCCTGTAGTTTTTATGTCCATCTGTAAAGCGGTAATACCTTTTCTTGTTCCTACAACTTTAAAATCCATATCACCCAAGTGGTCTTCCATACCCATAATATCGGTTAATATTGCATAATTTTTGTCGTCCTGCATAAGCCCCATTGCAATACCTGCACATGCCGATTTTACAGGAACACCTGCATCAAACAATGCAAGGCATCCTCCGCAAACCGAAGCCATTGAAGATGAACCGTTGGATTCCAAAATATCCGATACTATCCTTATTGCATAAGGAAAATCTTTTTCTTCCGGAAGTATCGCTTTAAGTCCTCTTCTTGCCAAAGCGCCGTGCCCTATTTCTCTTCTTCCGGGAGACCTTTCCGGTTTAGGTTCGCCCGTCGCAAAACCCGGAAAATTATAATGTAACATAAATCTTTCTTTATATTCACCGGTTAACTCATCCATAACCTGCATATCTTCCGGTGTTCCCAAAGTAACCGAAGCCAACGACTGTGTTTGACCTCTTGTAAATATTGCACTGCCGTGTGCTCTTGGTAAATACCCCACCTCACATGTAATAGGCCTTATTTCGGTTAGTTTTCTGCCGTCTGTTCTTATATTTTTAGTCAATACCAACTGCCTTGCTTTGTTATAGAAAATATCCTCCATAACAAAATCGATGTCTTTGCTTTTTTCCGGGAAAGTTTCGGCTAATTTTGTTTGTATTTCTTCTTTAAATTTAGCCCATGTAGTATCCCTTTCGGTTTTATCTTTTATGGTAACACATTCTTCTGCTTTTGAAATAACTTCGGCTTCAACCATTTTCTTTAAATTTTCATCTATAACGGGTTCCGAAACAGGAAGTTTTTCCTTCGAAGGTAAAGTATCAATAAATTTACAAATTTTACTTACTTCTTCTTTTGCCAAATTCAAAGCATCAAGCATTTCCTGTTCTGAAAGCTCATTTGCACCTGCTTCAACCATTGTTAAAGCATCTGCAGTTCCGCCGACAACCAAATCCAACTCGCTTTTTTCCTGTTCTTCAAGTGTAGGATTTACTATTAATTTACCGTCAATTCTTCCTATCCTGACGGCACCTACGGTTTTTTCAAAAGGTATATTTGAAAGTTTTAATGCAACAGATGCACCTATTATACTTATTATTGCTGCTTCATTAACACAATCGTGAGAAATAACTGTTGCCGTTATCTGTGTATCGTTTCTCCAAAAATCGGAAAACAAAGGCCTTATAGTTCTGTCTATAAGTCTGCTTACCAAGATTTCGCTGTTTTTGGCTTTTGCTTCTCTTTTAAAAAATCCGCCGGGAATTTTACCTACGGAATATGTCTTTTCTCTGTAATCAACGGTTAAAGGCATAAAATCCGTTCCTTCTTTAGGAGTTGCCGAAGCAACGGCATTAACCAAAACCATTGTATCGCCTAAACGAACTACACAGGAACCGTTTGCCTGTTTTGCAAGATGACCGAATTCAACCTTAATTTCTTTTCCTGCTACATTAAAGGATGTTTCTGTTTTTTCCATTTCTGCTCCAT
>NZ_CACWEU010000081.1:0-6475 GCF_902760015.1 Candidatus Ruminimicrobium bovinum | reverse complement strand
TTTATATGATATTATAAAACAAGCTGATACGGCATTATATAAAGCCAAAAAAGAGGGAAAAAATAAAGTTTGCTGTTTTAATTAAAAATGAGAATAAATTATACTTTAAGAAATATTTTAATACTAATTTGTTATCTGAGCATATTTTTTGCTGTTCCGTTAAATGCAAAATTTAAATATGTTTTTATTTTAACTTTAGCACCTATTGGACTTTTCCTTTCAAAAAAAACTTCAAACCATTTTATTTTTTTTGTTGCTGTTGCTTATTTCATGGCAATAACCGGTTTGGGGACAAGTTTTTATACTATATCAATTATTATTCTTTTTGCAACATTAATACCATGTTCTTATATTTACAGCGAAGACAATTATCAAAAAAACGAGATTTTGGAATACAGAAACAAAGAATTAAAAAAATTAAAAGAACACTTAAAAGAAGAAGAAATAAAAGTTGAAAAAGAAGGTAATTTGTTAAAAAAAGAATTAGAAAACATTATTCAAATATATACAATTTCAAGAAACTTAACCGGAAAAATGACCGGGATTGCAGGTTCGGAAGAAATTGTTAAATATTTTGCTCCGTTAAATGAAGTTTATAATGTTATCGTTACTTTAAGGAACAAACAAAACAAACTGATTATAACAGGTATTTCAAACCAAACAATGCAAGAAAAATGGAATGAAATAATAGCAAACAATCAGTTTATAAACAAATTGCAAACCGTTCAAATTATAGATGATTTCTATTCCGTTGAAAACAATCCCGTAATAGTGTGTCCTATAGTTTTAGATAACGAATTGACATCTTGTATATTTTTAGTTGTAGATAAAAAAGCCGTAAATATATTTTTAGACAAAATTAAAATATTATTTCCTCATCTTATATTGGAATCCAAAAGAATAAAATTATTTACACAATTAAACGAAAAAGCACGAGTAGACGGTTTGACCGGTTTATATATCAGAAGATATTTTATTGAAAGATTGAAAAATGAAATAAAAAGAAGCAGAAGATATAAAACGGATTTTTTTATTATGATGGCGGATTTGGATTTCTTCAAAAAAATAAATGATACTTACGGACACTTGGCAGGTGACAAAGTTTTATCAACAGTATCAAAAATATTTACCGATTCATTGATGCCGGAAGATTTGGCAGCAAGGTACGGAGGGGAAGAATTTGTTTTTATAATACCATCATCAGATAAAAATTTTGTATTAAATATTGCAGAAACCATACGAAAAAAAGTAGAAGAAACAATTTTTATTGAAGAAGATAAGAAATTTTCCGTCACAATAAGCATAGGTATAGTAAAATATGACAGCAAATTAAAAGCCAAAAATATAATTGAACTTGCCGATAAAGCACTTTATAAAGCAAAAAAAGAAGGCAGAAACAAAATTATTATATTATAAAATTACCGTCATAATTTTCTTGCTTTTTACCTTTCTTTTGATTATAATATTTGTTTAAATGTATTAAAACAAGGAAATTAATATGGACAGCATAAACATAAGAATATCATACAGAGATACGGATAAAATGGGTGTTGTTTATCATGCCAATTATTTGGTGTTTTTTGAAATGGGCAGAACCGAACTTTTAAGAAAATTGGGATACAGCTATGATAAAATGGAAAAAGAAGGAATGTTTTTTCCTGTTGTAAATGCACAATGCAATTTTCATTCTCCCGCTAAATATGATGATATTATAACGGTTGAAACAAGAATTATCGAATTAAAAAATGTAACAATTACTTTCGGATATCAAATAAAATTAAATGATAAGTTGTTGGTTTCCGGTTCCACAAAACATCCGATGGTAAACAAAAGTTTTAAACCTGCAAGAATACCTCAAAATTTAAAAGAGTTATTGCTTCCGCATTTGGAACCAAATGAAAAATAAAGATATCTTTTTTATGCAACAGGCATTTAAATGTGCACAAAAAGCTTTTGCAATTGATGAAGTTCCGGTAGGTGCCGTTATAGTAAAAGACAATAAAATTATTGCAAAAGGATATAATAAAAGTATTAAAAACAAAGATACTTCCGCTCATGCCGAAATTATCGCCATAAGAAAAGCATGTAAAAAACTTGATAACTATCGTCTGAATGATTGCGTTATGTATGTAACTTTGGAACCGTGTTTAATGTGTGTCGGTGCATTGGTTTGGGCAAGAGTAAAAAAAGTTTATTTCGGGGCAACCGACATAAAAGCCGGTGCCGTTAAAAGTAAAATTGATATTTCAAAAATAAAATTAAACCATACAATTGAGTTTGAAGGTGGACTTTTATCTTCGGAATGTGCTAAAATTATGAAACGGTTTTTTGAAAACAAAAGAAACAATCGGGGGTGATTTGGGTTCGACGGGAATGAATGACGTGTAGAATGCAAGTCCGAGTTGGTCGATGGCTCGGTAAAAATCGACCGAAAAAGAAACGACAAACAAATCGTTCCTAACAGCATGCTCAAACCCTTTATGGGTTTTGGCGCAATGCCTATAGCTGCTTAAGTCAGCTACGGTCTGCTTTTGACACCTGCTATTAAGACAGACCGACAAGAGCAGGTTAGCATTGTTTTTGTTGTTCCGTAAAAACAATGTGAAATTTAAACGGAGCTGGTTTACAAAGTAATCCCGTCCGGAGACGGCTTTGTAAACGAGATAAAATTTCCGGGCTAAACTTGTAGTATTCTTACTGAAACTTTTTCGGACGCGGGTTCAATTCCCGCCACCTCCACCAAAATATAATGAACAAAAAAAACAATGCCCCAATAGGAATTTTTGACTCGGGTTTCGGCGGTCTTACGGTTATGTCTGCCGTTACAAAATTGATGCCGAAAGAAAATATTATTTATTTCGGTGATACCGCACATGTTCCTTACGGTTCAAAATCAAAAGATGTCGTTACGAATTTTACACTTAAAATTTCAAAGTTTTTAGTACAAAACAATGTAAAACTTATTGTTGTTGCCTGTAATACAGCTTCGGCATTCAGTTTAAGTGCACTTAAAAAAAATATTAAAATTCCGATAATCGGTGTTATCAAAGCAGGTTCAAAAACAGCCGTATTAAATACCAAAAACAATAAAGTTGCCGTTATAGGAACTGAAGGAACCGTTAAAAGTAATGCTTATACAAATGAAATAAAAAAAATAAATAAAAATATAAAAGTATTTTCTCAGGCATGTCCTTTATTTGTTCCGTTGGTTGAGGAAGGTTGGTTTAATTCTCCGATTACCGATGATGTTATAAAATTTTATTTGAAAAATATTATAAATAAAAAAGTGGATACTTTAATTTTGGGTTGTACACATTATCCTTTAATAAAAAAATCGATACAAAAAAATATAGGTAATAAAATAAAAATTATAGATTCCGCAACAGCCGTTGCTTATGAAGTTAAGGATTTGTTAATAAAAAACAATTTACTTAACAACACAAAAAGTAACGGAAAATATTCCTTTTACGTAAGTGATTCTCCGGACAAATTTAAAACAATAGGAAGTAAATTCTTTTGTAAAGAAATAAAAACGGTTAAAAAAATGGAGATAAATTAAAAATGAATTATAAGTTATCTGTAACGGATTGGTTTTCTTCTGCTCATTTTTTAAGACAATATAAAGGTAAATGTGAAAATTTGCACGGGCATAATTGGAAAGTGAGGGTATGTGTAAGCGGTAATAAATTGGATAAAACCGGAATGCTTTTGGATTTTACGGACATGAAAAAACATTTAAAACAAATAATGACCTATTTGGATCATAAGTTGTTAAATGAAATAGAACCTTTTGATAAAATAAATCCTACGGCAGAAAATATAGCTGCTTTTATTTTTGAAAAAATGAAAGTTGCCGAAACAGAAACTGCCAAAATACATGAAGTTGAAGTTTGGGAGAGCAGAACATCATCTGCGATAATATCATTATGAAAACGAAAGCCGTAATATTATTATCCGGCGGTTTGGATTCAACAACAGTTTTATATTATGCCTTATCAAAAGGGCTTGATTGCTACTGCATAATTTTTGATTACAATCAAAGGCACAGAAAAGAAATTAATATTGCAAAAAAAATTGCAACGGATGCAAAAGCTAAATTTAAAGTTATAAAGCTTGATTTAAACTGGAATAAAACATCTCTTATAGGGAAAAACAAAAAAATACCTAACCATAAAACAATAAAAAAAGGTTATATCCCTACGACTTATGTTCCCGGCAGAAATACAATATTTTTGTCAAATGCTTTGGCTTATGCCGAAACGATTAAAGCGAAATATATTTTTTTGGGAATAAATGCCGTAGATTATTCTTCTTATCCGGACTGTACACCGCAATATTTAAAAGCAATGCAACAGGTTTTTAAGGCATTAAATAATGGCATTGAAATAGTTGCACCGATAGAACATTTTTCTAAAAAAGAAATTATTCAATTAGGTTTGAAATTAAATGTTCCTTATAAAGACACTTGGAGTTGTTACAGCGGAACAAAAAAACCTTGCGGTAAATGTGATTCTTGCAAATTAAGGGCAAAAGGTTTTGCCGAGGCAGGTATAAATGACCCTGCACTTAAATAAAAACATTGCTCCGGTAAGTGAAATATTTTTTTCATATCAAGGCGAGGGAATATTTGCAGGCATAGGACAAATTTTTGTGCGTTTTGTCGGATGTAATTTAAAATGTAATTATTGCGATACAAAATATTCGGATAAAATAAATCAAAAAACAAAATTTTTAACTACGGAAGATGTTTATAAATCCATAGTAAAAATTTATTCAAAAAACAAAAATAAATTTTTCGGCAGAAAGCCATCCGTTTCTTTTACCGGCGGGGAACCTTTACTTTATTGTGATTTTTTAGAAACGGTTGTAAAAAAATTAAAAAAAGAAAATTTTGAAATTTATATTGAAACAAACGGGATTCTATTTAAGGAAATCAAACAATTATATAAATATTGCGATATAATTGCTGCCGATGTTAAATTAAAATCGGCTTGCGGTAAAAATTTGTTAAATTTACACGAGCAATTTTTAAAAAATTCCAAAAATAAAGTTTTCACAAAAATTGTTATTACAAAAAATGTATCCGAAAAAGAATTTACCGAAGCTGTTTTAACCGTAAGTAAAATATCAAAAAATATTAAGTTGGTTTTACAGCCGTCCGACTTTTCTAAAAAAACAAATATAAAATTAATAAAATGTTATAATATTGCAGCTAAATATTTAAAAGATGTTCGAATACTTCCTCAAATGCATAAAATATGGAGCATAAAATAATGCCTTTATATAAAAAAGAACTTTCGGAATTTGCCGAAAAGTTTACAAAAATAATAAATAAAACCGAATTAAAAGCAACTTTTGACGATTCCTGTTTTAGAGATTATCTTGTTCAAATATCAATAAGAAACAAATTAATTTCTTTGGGAAAAATAAATGTTTATTACAAGCCGTCAAAAAATACTTTTTCTTTAGTCAATTCAAACATAAAAAACAAGCAGGATTTGGACATAATAAATATTTGTTGGGACAAAGCCAATAATTTTAAAAGTTATGACAAGCATACAGGTATTTACGAAGCATTTGTTGACGGTTCTTTTATAAATAACAGAACCGGTTGCGGTGCCGTTATATTTTTAGGTGAAGAAAAAATTAAAGAATTTTCAATGTGCATAGAAGATACTTCTTCAAGACAATTCGGCGGAGAAATAACATCCGTTATGCTGGTACTTAAATGGTGTTTGCAAAATAATATAAAAAAAATAAGAATAAATTATGACTATATAGGCATAGAATATTTTGCTGACGGTAAATGGACACCTAAAAACGAATTGGCTAAAAATTATAAAAATTTTATTTCTTCAATAAATGGTATTGAAATATATTGGAGAAAAATAGACAGCCACACCGGCAACAGAAAAAACGACATTGCCGATAAACTTGCCAAACAAGCTTGTTCCATATAGTTTTTCAATTATATTTACCCTCTTTTTTCTTGACATAAAAAACGATATTTTATAAACTGAATAACATTTTAAAAAAAGAGATTTTATAAAATGAAATTAAAAACACCTTATTATTTAATTGATGAAAAGGCATTACTTAAAAATTTACAAAAAATTAAATATATCAGGCAACATAGCGGAGCTAAATTTGTTTTGGCTTTAAAATGTTTTTCGACATGGTCTGTTTTTAATTTAATGTCAAAATATATGGACGGGACAACAAGCAGTGCTTTGTATGAAGCAAAACTCGGCCATGAAAAATTCGGAAAAGAAGTTCATGCTTACAGTGTCGCTTATCCTAAAGAAGAAATTTTGGAACTTAAAAAATTTGCAGACAAAATAATTTTCAATTCAATATCCCAATTAAAAAGATTTTATCCGTTAGTGAAAAATAAAAATTTGGGAATAAGAGTTAATCCTAAAATAAGTTACAGTCATTTTGATTTGGCTGACCCTGCAAGAAAGAATTCCCGACT
>NZ_CACWEU010000080.1:0-2184 GCF_902760015.1 Candidatus Ruminimicrobium bovinum | reverse complement strand
TTATTATTTATACCATATTCATAGTTTAATGCTTCAAAGAATTTGTTATTTTCTGTTCTTGACATTAATTCTATATACCTTTTTCTAAAAATATCCTGTTTTACATTATAAAAGACTTCTACCCAATTATCTATTGGATTAAGTTCTAAACATTTTTTATCTGAAACTTCAGATATTTTGTAAATTTTTTCTCCTTGTTCTAATATATTTTGAACATTTAATAATTCTTTCTTATATTGATAAGGGACTTTATGCATTTTTTATTAAATAATAA
Source organism: Candidatus Ruminimicrobium bovinum (assembly GCF_902760015.1). Taxonomy (NCBI): domain Bacteria; kingdom Pseudomonadati; phylum Elusimicrobiota; class Endomicrobiia; order Endomicrobiales; family Endomicrobiaceae; genus Candidatus Ruminimicrobium; species Candidatus Ruminimicrobium bovinum. The sequence continues at coordinate 1,910 of NZ_CACWEU010000080.1, read as the reverse complement.
TTCTTTTTTTTATTTAATAATTTCAAAAAAAAAAATAACATTGGTATACTAAATTATAAATAAAGTCTAATTATTATAAAATTTAAAAGGAATTTAAAGGAATTTAAAAGGAATTCATTTTTTATATACAATCATCAAATTTTTTTTACATTCATCAGACATTTCGATAACATCTGATATATTTTCCTTTTCTTGCAGTTTTTCTTCTCTATATAATTTTTTAAATATATTCATTAAATCCAATTTTTCTGTTATTATTTTCATTCCTTCATCTAATAATACATTTTGCATATTTTTCCTTTTTCTAACACATAAAAAGCAGAAATATGTACAAAATTTGTTATTTTTAATTTTAGTAATTAAAGTCTGATTATCTTTATTCATTTCGCTTCCTCTTTGAGTATCCATATTTTGATTGTCTTTTTTTTTATCTTTATCTTCTAAACTATTACAATTATTTATTGCAATAGTATTATATTCTTTACCATTAAATTGCATACTATCTTTTTCTTTCTTTTGAATATTATTGTTCTCATATTTTTCTTTTTTAGATTTTATTTTTATTTTCTTTTTTCTTTTCTTCTTTGGTTTTTTAAGTAGTATGTTCTCATTTGATAATTGTGTTTTACTTAAGCATTCTTCATTTAATTTATTTTTTGGTTGAATAGCCGCATCTTCACTATTTCTAAATGTATTTTTATTGGTAATTTTATTTAAATTCTGAATCGGGACATATATTTTAGGTGAATTATCTAAATTTTTAAAGTTGGTTTGCTTTTTCTTTTCTTTTATTATTAAGACTTTTTTCCTTAAATCGAAAGAGAATAAATGATTGACTAAAGATGTTTCATATAAAGTTTCATTTAAAAAAGAGGAAACTATTCGAAAAAGTGAGAAAAAAACTTCCATGAGACCACCTACATCCCCCAAAACTTCTATTAATTTTGGATATGTTCTTTTTTGGGTTAATTCCTGCTCAGATAATGCTATTGTTATATCACAAATAGAATCTCCGCTTACAAAAATGTCGTTTTTTAAACGACTTAAAATAACTGAATTATCATATTTTATATATTTTTCTTTTTTAATTTGAGATAATCCTTCAAAGCCTAAAATATCTTCATCTGTTTCTATATTTATGATTTGGAAAAATGAATGAACATCTTGAAATAATGAACTACCAACATTAGCAGATACTTCTTTTCCTCTAAGAGTTACGGGGGAATTATATAATTGTGGTGTTAAATCAACATCTTCCATTTTAAATGTTACAAAAGTTTGGGTTAAATATTGTTGAACTATTGACAAGGGTTTGCAATCAGTGTGATTATCAACTCCGTTAATACAAGGAAAAAAACGAACTAAAAAATATGAATAAACATCATATGTTAAATGTCCTTGTAGCATTTGGTCTAAAACAGGAACACAATGTAATTGATCTACAGCTTTATCTTTAAAAATTTCTCTATATTCTTCACCAAATTTATCTAATTGACAAGTTTCTGTTTCCAAAGGTATTGTTTCCCAATTCCAAGTAGGACCATTTTTTACTCCCCTTCTATAAAATGCTTTAACATAATAAATGCTATCATCTACAAATGTTTGTAAACTATGAGGGTTTCCTAAAGCAAAACCTCCATAGAATTTATCTTTGGAAAGTTTTATATTTGGAGGTTCACCAGTAAAAGCATTTGTTTCATAAAATGTTACATCAACCTTTTGCCACATTCTAATGACTTTATAAATAAAAAAACTTATATACATTCCAACGTAAAGTATAGTAAAAATTATTCCTGCACAAGAGGTTCTTTTTGATTTTCCCTTATAATATAATTCAGCATCTTTTCCAAATAAGTCTATATCACTTATAAATTTGCAATTGATATTGCAAGTTTGTCTCATTTTATATA
>NZ_CACWEU010000079.1:0-9222 GCF_902760015.1 Candidatus Ruminimicrobium bovinum | reverse complement strand
GCATCTATAACATAACATTTTGAAGCACCTGTTCTTTTTGCTTTTTCTTTAAGACCTACAACTTCTTTATCTTGACCTACATTCACACAACATGCTATAACTTCGGCATTGTAAGTTTCCTTTATCCACGATAAAATTATGGATGTATCAAGCCCTCCGGAATAAGCTACAACTACTTTTTTAATGTTTGCCATTTTAGTGCATCCCCCAATATTTTAATTGTTTTATCAATATCTTTTTTTGTTATTGTAAAAGGCGGTAAAAATCTTAAAACATTGCCTTGTGTGCAGTTTATAAGAAGCCCTCTTTCAATGCAGAATTCTACTATATCTTTACCGGCAAAATCAAGTTCTGCACCGACAAGAAGCCCTAAATTTCTAATTTCTTTAATACAAGAATATTTATTTTTTAATTCATTTAAACCTTTTATAAAATACTTTGATTTATCAGAAATATCTTTTAAAAGTTTGGGAGTAATTAATTTTAATGTTGCAACTGCTGCCGCACATGATACGGGATTTCCCCCGAATGTTGAACCGTGGTCACCGTAATTAAAAACTTCGGCAACTTTTTTATCGGCAACAACGGCACCCAACGGAAGTCCGTTTGCTATTGCTTTTGCAAGTGTGAAAATATCAGGTTTTATTCCGTAATGCTGCCATGCAAATGTTTTACCCGTTCTTGCCAAACCGCACTGAATTTCATCGCATATTAAAAGAAGATTTTTGTCGTCACAAAGTTTTCTTAAATCTTTAACGAATTTTTTATCTGCAACATTTATACCGCCTTCACCTTGAACCAATTCAATAATTACGGCTACCGTTTTTTTATTTATAAGTTTTTTTACCGAATTTATGTTGTTAAATTCGGCAAATACAAATTTTTCCTGTAACGGTTTAAAAGAAGTATGAAATTTTTCCTGACCTGTTGCGGCAAGCGTTGCAAGTGTCCTTCCGTGAAAGGAATTTTTAAAAGCTATTATTTCATATCTTTTTGTTCCGTCTTTCAACGGATTATCACTGCCCCATTTTCTTGCAATTTTTATGGCACATTCATTAGCTTCTGCTCCCGTATTAGCCAAAAAAACACGTCCGTTTTTAAAAGATTTATCAAGTAACAATTTTGCAACTTCAACTTGCGGTTTGGAATAATAAACATTGGAGCAATGCACAAACAAATCAAGTTGCTTTTTTATTGCAGAAATTACTGCAGGGTTACCATGTCCGAAACTGCAAACACTTATACCTGAAAAAAAGTCCAAATATTTTTTACCGTTTTCATCCCAAACATATTGTCCTTTTGATTTTTTAACGGAAACATTATATCTTTTGTACGTTTTCATTAAATATTTATTTTCCTGCTGTTGTGTATTCATAATTAAATAAAAACTCCTTTTTAAATTATCTTAATATTAAATCATTATTAGAAAAAATTTGCAAAGTAAAATTTTCAGTTTAAATGTTTAAGAAATATTTAACATCAACTGAAAAATAACACTCTGTATTTAAAACAATAAAATAAAATTTGGATTTTAGAAAATAAATTTATAAAATATTCGGCATGGATAATATAGAACTTGTAGCGGATTTAATAAAAAAATCAAAATTTGCAACGGCATTTACAGGTGCGGGAATATCGGTGGAAAGCGGAATTCCTCCTTTTACCGGTTCCGGCGGTTTATGGAACAAATACGATCCCAAATTTATAGAATTGAGTTTTTTTTATGCAAACCCTAAAAAATCATGGGAAGAAATGCGAAAAATTTTTTTTAATTCAATGGGTTTAGCAAAGCCGAACAAAGCGCATAAAGTATTGGCTAAGTTGGAAAAACTCGGGATATTAAAAGCAATAATAACACAAAACATAGACGGTTTACACCAAGCTGCCGGTTCAAAAGAAGTTGTAGAATTTCACGGAACAATAAACGATTTGATTTGTGTTGACTGTAAAACAAAATATAAAACTAAAGATACGGATATATCGAAAGATATTCCAAGATGCTCTTGCGGCGGGATATTGAAGCCGGATTTTGTCTTTTACGGAGAAGGAATTAACAAAAACAATTATAATAAAGCAGATGTTTTGGCTAATAAAACAGATTTGGTAATAATAGTAGGTACGGCAGGACAGGTTATGCCTGCATGTTACTTACCTTTTATTTCAAAAAGATCCGGAGCAAAAATAATAGAAATAAATACTTTGGAATCGGCATTTACAAATCAAATAACCGATTATTTTTTTCCGGTTAAAGCCACGGAATTTTTTACCGAACTTGAAAAATTTTTTTAGTAATATCGGAGTATATTCAATGATAAAAAAAATGATGGAAGAACTTAAAGAACATTCCCCCTTTACTTTATTCGGTGCATTAACGGGAATTATATTGATGATGTTATTCAAAAATATGGAACACGAAACAGCACACACTTTGTTTTATATTTTTCATCCGTTACATATTTTTTTAAGTGCCATCGTAACAGCCGCATTGTATAAGAAATACAGTAATAACGGCAGTAACGTAACAGGTTTTATAAAAATTTTAATTATAGGTTATACAGGTTCTATTGTCATAGGAACATTAAGTGATTCGCTTATTCCTTTTTGGGGAGAAACATTACTTGATATGCCTCAAAGACATTCACATATAGGTTTTATTGAAAAATGGTGGTTAATAAATCCTATTGCAATTATTGCCGTTATAATTGCTTATTTTTATCCCAAAACAAAACTTTCGCATGCTTCGCATGTATTAATAAGTACCTGGGCTTCTTTGTTTCATATAATTATGGCTTTGGAAAAAGGTAATTCCGTGCCTTATTTTGCAGTATTTATTTTTTTATTTATAGCTGTATGGTTACCTTGTTGTTTCAGTGATATTGTTTTTCCAATGTTGTTTGTTAAAAACTCTAACAAAAAATAAATTTATTGGTTTGTATACACGAATTATGAAAAATTTTATATTAATATTTTTTTTTATTGCTTTTTTTACAAATTTCGGATTTACAAAAAATATAAACAATACCGGAATTTGTTACGATAAAGTTAAAATTTCAAAAAAGACAAAAATACTGAACCCTACAGAAATTTTTTATACCGATTATAAAGAGCATCTTACTTTCAAAAAGAAAAATCCGAAAGAATTTAATTCTGCCGGTTTTTGGATAAGTAAATTACCTAATCCTGATAAAGTTATATTTAAAAATTCAGATATTGCATCGATTAATAAAAAAACACTTAATCCGAGGTTCGGAACGACAAATTTATTAAGTTTTTCCGAATATTTTGATAAAACGCGATTAACAAAAATTTTAAGAAACAGACTTTCCTGGATTACAGGACTGAAAAAAATTTTTGATGAAAACGGAAATACCGTAAAGAAAAAAATTTTTGAAGATATTCACAGAACAATAGACTTAAGTAAAGAAGCTTATCCGGTTATGTATGCGATAACTACAAAATATTGTGAAGTTAGAGTGTTGCCTACCGATATACCTGCATATTCAAGTGTAAATTCAACCGAAATTGACAGATTGCAGGAGGAAAGTATTGATATGGGAACTCCCGTAGCCGTATTATGTCAAACAAAAGATAAAAAGTGGAGTTATGCTTTTTCAAGAAACCAGGACGGTTGGGTAAAAACAGAAAACCTGGCTTTTACAACTAAAAAAATAATTTCAAAATGGATAAGCAATAAAAATGTCACCGTTGCCGTGTTACCTAAAGTTGATGTTTTTTTAAAAAAAGATATGACGAATTATCATTGTTATATTAGAATGGGAGCACAACTTCCTTTTGTAAGTAAAATAAAAAAAGACAGAGTTTGTGTTGCCGTTCCTTGTGCAGATAAACGCGGTAATCTTGTTTTAAAAAAGGGCTTTATGTTTTTATCTTCAATAAACAAAGGGTATTTGGAATGTACTCAAAGAAATATTTTAACTTTGGCTTTTCGTCATTTGAATTCACCTTACGGTTGGGGCGGTTTTAACGGAGAACAGGATTGTTCTGGATATTTGGGACAAATTTTTAATTGTTTTGGAATTTTTTTACCTGAAACATCAGTTCAAAAAATAAAATGCGGTGAAGGTTTTTCGTTAGAAAATTATACGGATTTAAAGCTGAAAGAAAAGTGCATAACAGAAAATGCTGTTGCAGGGCTTTCTTTTCTGTACTTCCCCGGACATATAATGCTTTATATCGGAAAAGATAACGAAAAAGCTTATATTATACATGCCGTATGGGGCATAAGCAAGTACAACAGAGATAACGAAATGACAACATTATACATTAACAGAATAATAGTTTCAGACCTTGAATTAGGCGGAGATGTTACATCAAACTCTTTTATAGAAAGAATGACAAAATTCAATATAATAAAAAATTAATTTTTATATTTGGGTTTTAAATTTTTTTTATGCATATTTCTCATATTGTTGTCTAATTGTTTGAATTGCTCTGCCGAAAGAATATTTCTCATTTTTATCTTTGTATTTATTCTGTTTGTCGATAATTTATTTTCTAACGAAATTATATCTTGTGCCAACTTATTTATAACGTTCATATCATATTTTTCTTTGGCAAGTTCAATATCCAAATCTTTATTTTTTTGTTTTAATTCATTCATTGTTGCAGGAACGTTTTCTTTTTGTTCCTGTTGTAACGATTGAATTTTTGTTTTTTGTTCGTCTGTTAATTTTAAATCAATACTTAATTTTTCAAAAAATTTAATACCGTCTTGACGGTTACCATGTTTATCATTTATAAAATTTTCAGCAAACAAAGGTTGAACAAAAAAGCTGCAAAATACAAAAAAAACAACATATTTTAATGATTTCATTGTTATACTCCAAAAATATAATTTTTAAGTTTAGACCTATATATTATACAAAATGTTACAAATAAAAAAAACAACCCGTATTCAAAAAATACGGGTTGTTTCTTTTAAAATATATTATTTTGCTGCAGCAGCGGATTCGGTTGAAGCAGATACTGAGGAAGCAGCAACGGTTTCTGTTGATTTATCCATCTCATAAGTTTTTAATATTTTAATATCAGAACTCTTTACCGAGTTAGCAATACTTTGTGCTATAACAAATTCCGCTCTTTTATTATTTATATAATTTGTAAGATCATTTTTAAATGTGTCATAAACAAATTTTTGTTCCGCAACTTTACCTCTTACCTTAATAATAAAATAACCTTGCGCAAGGTTAGGTGCGGCATTTGCTCTTAAAACTTCAATAGGATCGCTTACCTGGTCTATATTCAAAGAAATTGCCTTAGAGGAAACCTCTTCCGGTTGCATACCTTTATAAACATCAATTGTCGAAGCAAATATTTTATCATTAGGATCCGCCGTATATTTTTTAGCTACATCTTCAAAAGCGGCTGCATTTGTTATTTCTTTTCTTATTTTTGTTGCTAATTCTTTTCTTGCCGCTTTGTCTTGAGCTGATATGTTTCCGTCAACAAAAACCAAAATTGTGTCAATTTGTGCTTTAGGAGCCAATGTAACTTTCAATTGCTGTGCTACAACATCGGCTTCTTCAAAAAGCCCCGGTGTTTTTTTCAATTCTGCAATTTTTTTAGTATCATTGTTATATATTGCGGAAATATTATTAAAGAAAGCTTTAGTTTCTTCTTCGGTAGCAGGTTTCATATTTTTTGAAACCAAATCTCTTCTGTATTTATTTATCAAAACATCTTTTTTAACATTGTCCAAATATTCTTTTTCCGTTAAACCTTGTTCCTTGAGAGCTTTGTAAAAAGCATCTTCCTGTTGCCTTTCGGTTAATTCATTACCGTTTTCATCTTTTTTAAACTGAGCTTTTGCCTGATTAACCAATTCCTTTACTTCTTCATCAGTTACAGTAATATTTGCTTTTTGTGCTTCTTGTATGGAAACTTCTCTTACTATCATATCTTCCAATAATCTTTTTCCTATAATATCTTCCGCATTTTTTTCCTGTAAAACTTGCGGGTTTTGAATTTTTAAAGTATCCAATATTCTTGTTATATTTTTTTCATAATCAGAGCCGGATATCGGAACATTATTTACAGTAGCAACAGGAGCTACATCATTTTTTGCACAACCCACAAATAAACTTACAGCAACCAAACAACTTAAAAAACTTAAAACTACTTTTTCTTTTTTCATTTTTTTCTCCCCTAAATAAAACTACTAAAATATTGGGATTATTTTATAAAATATAAAAAAAATTAACAAGTAGTATAATTTTTTGTATAATAAAAATATTATGAAAGAAAAGAAAAAATTTATATTGGATGTTGAAATTAACCAACTGCCTTCTTTATTAAAACCTATAATAACCGATTCTTACAGAATTAAGCAAATTATAGATTGGATTTATGTAAAGAAATCGCCAAGTTTTGATTACTTTTCAAATTTACCTAAGGATATAAGAGAAAAACTTAATGAAGCTTTTAAGTTAAGATCTTTTACAAGTATAGTAAAAAAAGAATCGATATTGGACGGAACAATAAGATATTCGTTTAAAACTTTCGATAATAAACATGTATATGCGGTTTTTATGCCTACGGAATCAACTAAATCGGTTTGTATTTCAACACAGATAGGTTGCCCTATATCATGCACTTTTTGTTCTTCCGGAAAAATTAAATTCGTGCGAAATCTGTCAAGAGGTGAAATATTGGAAGAAATTTTATATATTGCAAACGATACGGGTGAAAATATTTCAAGCATATTATTTATGGGCATGGGTGAGCCGTTATTAAATTATAAAAATTTAATTTCCGCAATAAAAACTTTGCTTTCAAAAAAAGAAATGAATATAAGTAAAAGACATATTACCGTTTCAACAATGGGTGTGATACCTGCAATAAAAAATTTAGCCGACCAAATGTATGGAATAAAATTAGCACTATCTTTACATGCAACAAATGATAAACAGAGAAAAAAACTTATACCGAATAATTTTGATAACAGTATAGAATCATTACTTGAAACATGTAAATATTATTTAAAGAAAACAAATTCCAAATTAACAATAGAATATATTTTGATTAAAGGTTTTAACGATACATCTTCGGATGCACATAGATTAACACGGCTTTTAAAAACATCAAATTTAATAAGACCTTCGGTCCAAGTAAACTTAATTCCGTATAATCAAACCGATACAGGATATCAAACACCTGACCAAATAGCTGTTTTAAATTTTAAAAAGATATTGAAATTAAACGGGATTATTGTTAATACAAGGCAAGCAAGAGGGCTTGATATAGGCGGCGCCTGCGGACAACTTTCATAAAAATTGCTTTGCAATTTTAGCTTAAAGCTGATAGTTTAGAGCTTAAAGTTTAAACTACAAACAACCTTTTAAACGATAATTGGAAATTATGCATTTTAGATTCTACATTGAAATATATTGTCTCTGCCGAGTATATTGTTTTTATCCAAACTGAGTTTAAATTTCCTTAATTCTTCTATTCCTTCAGCACCGAGCATTGCTTTTAAAAAATGATGTTTTACCTTACCTATACCGTGTTCTGCGGTAACTGTTCCACCCAACTCAACCGCTTTTTTTGCAATTTCCAGGTAAAGTTCTTTACATTTATTGTATTCCTGTTGTGAGGAAGCAATTATATTTGCATGCAAATGGCTTTCACCTATATGTCCGAAAGTTAAATTTAATAATTTGTTTTCATTAAATTTTTGTTCGCAAAATAAAATCATCTCTTTTAATTTATCATGCGGAACGGCGACATCTGTTCCAACTTTCGGTATTTTATTTTTATGAACTATTTCATTTACGGTTTCCGGTATTTTGTGTCTGAATATTCTAAATTCTTCCTGCTGTTTTATATTTGAAGCAAACCATACATCGTCAATATTTATCCCGTATTTTTCTATTATGTTAACCCACTTTTCCATTAAAATATCGTAAGTATCGTGCGAACAGTCCTGTTCAAATAAAATACCGGCATCAACATTATTTGGTATTATAGGATAATACGGCTTTATTAAGTTAAGTGCATTCTTGTCAAAATACTCCAACGATAATGCGGTAATTTCAGTTTTACTGTCTTTATTTATATTTGAAAGTTCTCTTATTTCTTTGACAAATGTCCAGCTTTTCTCTCTGTCTTCAAAAAATATTATTCCGCCGAAAAGTGTTTCAAAAGGTTTTATTAATATAAGTTCCGCCGAAATTATTATACCTAAAGTTCCTTCATGCCCGATAAAAACATCTATTAAATCCGCATTTTTATAATTGTAGTAGGCAGCGGCATTTTTTATTTTAGGCAATTTATACTTCGGCAAAATTATTGTTTTTAATCCTTTGGAAGTTTCAAATTCAATAATACCGTTATCATCCGCAAATGTTTTTCCCCTTACTATTTTTGCATAAGAACCGTCAGGTAAAATTATTTCAATTGCATTAACATAATTTCTCGTTGTTCCGTATTTAAAACCTCTGCCGCCCGATGCATCTGTTGAAATATTTCCGCCTATTGTTGCATTTTTTTCCGTAGGGTCAGGTGCATACATCCATCCGTTTTGTAAAACAAATTCTTTTATTTTATTTACTATTGCACCTGCACCTACGGTAATTAAAGCTTTATCTTGTGAAATTTCTTTTATAGGTCCGATGTTATCTAATTTTTCGGTTGATAAAACAACTCCGCCGTAAGCAAGGCAACCGCCGGTAACCCCCGTACAACCTGCCGCTACGGTTACAGGTGTTTTTATTTTATTGGCTTGTTCAAGTATATTTATAACATCTTGTTTGTTTTCCGGTATATAAACTTTATCGGCATAAGCACCAAGCATTCCGGAACTGTCTTCAAAATATTTTTTAGTTGTATCTTTATCTGTTTTTATTATCATTTTTTTACCTTTTAAGATAATATTCTATTTTTATTAATAGTCGTCGAATGACAAACTAAAAGATTTATTCCGCCATACTTCTATTCTTCTAATCTTCAAATCTTCAAAATTGCTTTGCAATTTGTTATGCCGCCGATAACAATGCTTTCATTTTCAATATTGAATTAAAGTCATTATCATCATTATTTAATTCATGCCTTTCGTCAATCAAATATGTCAGAATGTATTCCAATTTTGTTATTGCATCGTATTTTGTTTCTTCAAAAATTTTTGAATGTTCCGTTCCGTATTCTTTTTGAATTTCTTCAATAAATTCAATACCGTTATCATCCGCAAATGTTTTTCCCCTTACT
>NZ_CACWEU010000078.1:0-3157 GCF_902760015.1 Candidatus Ruminimicrobium bovinum | reverse complement strand
GATTGTGCAATTACATTATCGATAGGGGAAAAAAGTAAAGAAAGTTATCTTGCTTACTTTAAAGCAGGTGCCAACAGGTTCCTTTTAAGGCACGAAACGGCAAACGAACAACATTATAAGAAATTGCATCCCGAAAGTTTATCTTTAAAAAACAGAAAACAATGCCTTTTTAATTTAAAAGAAATCGGTTATCATGTAGGCAGCGGTTTTATGGTTGGCTCACCTTACCAAACCATAGAGAATATTATTGAAGATTTTCGGTTTTTGCAAGAACTTAAACCCGACATGATAGGGATAGGACCTTTTATTCCCGCACAAAACACAAAATTTGAAAAATTTGAACACGGCAAACTGAATTTAACATTAAAAATAATTTCAATATTAAGGTTGTTGTTCCCTTATGCACTTATACCTTCAACAACGGCGCTCGGAACAATAGATCCGCAAGGTAGAGAACTCGGGCTTAAAGCCGGTGCAAATGTTGTTATGCCTAACCTTTCACCTTCCAAATATAGAAATTTGTATACATTATACGATGATAAAATCTGTACAAACGAAGAAGCAGCAGAATGCAGAGGTTGCTTGGAAAAAAGAGTATCTCTTGCCGGTTATAAAATAGTTACCGATATAGGTAACCCTAAAAAATCATAGAAATTTATTTTGTTATATTTGCTATAATTAAAGCATTAGTTGTAAATTAACTTTTGGAGGTTTTATTATGTTAGGAAATTTTAAATATTCAAACCCCACAAAACTTTACTTCGGAGATAATGCAATTTCTTTTCTTTCGGATGAATTAAAAAATTACGGAAACAAAATTATGCTTTCTTACGGTGGCGGTTCAATTAAGAAAAACGGTATTTATGATGAAGTGATAAGTATTCTAAAAGCAGATGGGAAAATTATTTTTGAAGATCCCGGGGTAATGGCTAACCCTACGGTTGAAAAGTTGTATGAAGGGTGTAAAATTGCAAAAGATAATGATGTGGATTTAATTTTGGCTGTTGGAGGAGGTTCGACAATAGATTATGCAAAAGCCGTTTCTGTATCAGCATGGTGTATTGAAGATCCTTGGAAAAAATATTATTTGGAAGAAAAAGAACCTGATAATAAAATTATTCCGGTTGGAAGTATTCTTACAATGGTTGGAACCGGTTCTGAAATGAACGGAGGTTCCGTTATAACAAACAATAAAGAAAAATTAAAGATAGGGCGTGTATTCGGAGATAATGTTATGCCTAAATTTTCAATATTAAATCCTAAATATACGTTTACCGTTCCTAAATATCAAATGGTATCAGGCATTTATGATGCATTTAACCATATTTGTGAACAATATTTTTCCGGAAATGACGACAATACAAGTGATTATATTTCCGAAGCTCTTATGAAATCTTTAATAGAAAGTTCTAAAATTGCGGTGAAAGATCCGCAAAATTACCAAGCAAGAAGTAATATAATGTGGTCGGCAACATGGGCATTAAATACTCTTATAGCGATGGGGAAAACTACTGATTGGGAAGTTCATATGTTAGGGCATGCAATTAGTGCTTATACAAATGCAACTCACGGTATGACTCTTTCTTCGGTATCATTGCCTTATTATAAACATATAATGCCTTATGCAATAGAAAAATTTAAAAAGTTTGCAAAAAATGTTTGGGACGTTGATGTGAAAAATATGTCCGGTAAAGATGCTGCAATTGAAGGTTTAAAGCGAATGGAAAATTGGATGAAAGAAATAGGGGTTGTATTAAATTCAAAAGAACTTGGTGTAACCGAAGATATGCTTGAAGGAATTGCAAATGCAACTTTTATTTTACAGGGCGGTTATAAAGTTCTTACACACGATGATGTTATTAATATTTTAAAAGAAAGCATGAAAAATTAATTTATTATGAAGTATTAATTAACATAAAAGGTGCTTAAAGATTTTTATCTTTAAGCACCTTTGTTTTTTTAATATTTTATTGTTATGCAGATTCCATAATAAAAATTTTTTCTTGTCAACATAAATTTGAAGATTATATGATTGGAAGATTTGAAACAAGGAGGAATTTTTATGTTTAAAAAACAGTAAAATATATTTACTTCTAACACATTTTGCTGTTGATAAAAAATATTAATTTTGATAATATGATTTAGAATTCAAATATTTTTGTAACTTTCAATATATCTGCAACAAAACAATTATGAGGTTTTTATGAAATTTTCAAATTTAATTTTAAGAATTTTTGTCAACACCGATTTACAAAAAGATATTTTATTTTTAAAAAGCATAGATTTTTTTGGAGAACTAAGTATATCGCAATTAAAAAAAATAAGAACTCATATCTATAAAAAAACCTACATAAAAAAAGAAGTTATTTATAAAAAAGGTCAACAAGCAAGGTTCCTTTGTATTGTAAAAGCAGGCAAGATAGAATTGGATGACGGTAAAAATAAAACGATTATAGGCAAAAGAGATTGGTTCGGCAACAAATATATTTTTATTGATAATGAGGTTTATACAAATACCGCAACAGCATTGGAAGATAGTGAAATATTATTAATGTATAGAGATGAAATTGAAGATTTTCTTGAAAAAGAAAAAGGTATAGGATTCAATATGTATAAAGAAATATTGAAAACACTTCATGCGATGGCACAAAATGAAAGATAACAGAATAACAAAAATTTTTATTATATCTATTTTATTTTTGCTTGTTTTGTGCGGTTTGCTTTATCTGTCAAGACAAATTATACTTCCGTTTATAGTAGCGGGGTTAATCAGTTATTTAATTTCTCCTATAATAAATAGAATTATGTTGTTAGGCATTAAAAGATGGGTTGCCGTTACTTTTTTTACTATGTTAATTGCAACCGTATTTACTTTTCTTGTTATTTTGTTAGTTCCCGTTATAAATACGGAAATAAAAACTCTTACGGAAAATTATCCGAAGTATGAAACTCTTTTTAAAGAACAATGTAATGACATTGCCGAAAAATTTCCGTTTTTAAAAAAATATACCGACAATATTACATCTTCAACGGAAAATTCCGAAAACGGAATTATGGATTTAGTTGTAAAGAAGTTAGAAACGATACCGGAACATATAACATCGGTAATATCCATAGTAACATTTATAATTTTAATTCCGATAATAACTTTTTTTTT
>NZ_CACWEU010000077.1:0-19404 GCF_902760015.1 Candidatus Ruminimicrobium bovinum | reverse complement strand
TAGTATATCAAGTATATTTTTTTTGAAAAATATGGAAATAAAAAAAATTAATAGTATAAAAATTATAAATGTTATTTTTATTTTTAATTGTCTTGAAATAATAAATTTTATTCCGTAAGCTAATATTGGAAGTAATAATATGTTTGCAAAAAAAATAAGTTTTATCGGTCCTCTAAACCAAGAAAAAAATGGAATTATATTGTTTGCTAAATTTGAAAAAGTTTTAAAAGTTAACAAATATAAGAATATTACAAATATAATATTTTTTAAAATATTCTTATTCCAAATATGGAATAATACCATTATGATGATAAAAAAATTTAATGCACCAAAATAATTTGATGTTTCCCAAAATACTTTACTTGTAAAAATAATATTTATATTAAATAATAGCGTTAATAAATATTTTAACTTATAACAAATGTAAATATTACCGGTGTCAAATATATTAAACCTTCTGCCTCCTTCAAGATAAAAAGAATAACTTGGAATTAATTGAATAGCTGTCAAAAAAATAGAAAAAAAATAAGAACTTATTACTACGATAATTGTATGTTTGTTCCTACAAAAAATTAATACATAAAGTAAAGAAACAAGAGCAGTATAATATACATACTGAAAATGTCCGGCAAATATTTGTAAAGAAATAATAAAAGTTATTGGAAATATATTAAAGTAATTTTTGTGTTTGAAAGTTTTATCATAAAAATATAATAATAGAGGGAACCAACATGCAGTAATTATATTTGATAAATGAGCGGCATAAAAATGTAGGTAAAAGTTTGAAATAAAAATTGAAATTACAGAAACAATCAAAGCAGTTATAGTGTCTTTTATTTTATTTTCTATCCATAAAAAAACCGAAAAAGATAATATAAAAAAATGTATTAAAAAAGATAAATTGATAGCTTTTGATATTGGTAAAAAGAAAAATATTATATTCGGTAAATAAAAAACAGCAGTTTCCGAATTTGCAAAAAACGGTATTCCGCAAAATATTTTTGTTGTCCACAATGGGAAAAAACCGATTTTAATTGTATCAAAGGCATACTGTCTTATATTTATAAGATATTGTAAATCCAGTTTATCAAAATTTGAAAAAAATGTTTCAACCGGTGCAAATAATATGTTTAAATGAGTAAAAAAAATAATTGCTAAAAGTATTATTGCAATATAATAATTATTTGTTTTGATAAAATATTTTTTAATTTTATTCATATAATTATTTAAAAGTAAAAGAATGTAATTGCCATCCGATTACTTCATGATATAGTAAATAACTTAAGGTTATAAAAATTATCAAACAGAATATTATTATTGGTATTTTTGTATACTTTCTTGTTTTGTTTAAAAGGTATACTATTATTTTTGCAAAAATAAAAAACAGCCCTAGATAAGGAATGTAAGTATATCTGTTTGCCACATCAAAATTTTCTATCGGTAAGATATTGTTAGATGGTAATATTGTTATAATAAAAAATGCAAAGCCGTAAAAAAATATTTTTGTTTTCCGTAAAGATAAAAAGCAAAAATAAATTAAAATGTATACAATAGCAGGTGAGTATAAAATATATAAAGGTGGCATTGAGGATTTATTATATAAATACGGATATGCACATTGTAGATTTATTGGTAGTATTAATTTTTCTAAGTAAAATAAAATGTTAAAATGAGCATTTATAAAATTTATAGTAAGA
Organism: Candidatus Ruminimicrobium bovinum; assembly: GCF_902760015.1. Taxonomy (NCBI): domain Bacteria; kingdom Pseudomonadati; phylum Elusimicrobiota; class Endomicrobiia; order Endomicrobiales; family Endomicrobiaceae; genus Candidatus Ruminimicrobium; species Candidatus Ruminimicrobium bovinum. The sequence goes on along the minus strand of NZ_CACWEU010000077.1, from coordinate 17,707 downwards.
TTGAAAAAATTAAAAATAAAATCAATATTGTTTATTTCAGTAAAATGGTATTTTGTAAAATAATGCGTTTGTATTGTGGCAATAATAAATATAAAAGTAATTAGGATGTATATAAAATATATTTTGACTTTTTGTTTTTTAAAATTATTTGTATAAAAATCAATTAAAATTAAAACAAAAGGCAAAGTAATAGCCATTGCTTTTGAAAAGCAAGAAAATAAAAACATAATAACGGACAAAGTTATATAAATTGTTGCTTTTTTGTGATCATACATTTTTATGTACAATAGTATGGACAATAAATAAAAAAATGTATACAATAAATCTTTTCTTGCACTAACCCAACAAACCACTTCGGCTCTTGTAGGGTGTATAGCAAAAAGACTTGTTATTATAAAAGATAGCCAGAATGACTTGGAAAGTTTAAAAAATATTAAAAAAACCAAGATAATGTTTGATATATGTAGCAAAATATTATCAAAGTGAAATATTTCAGGAACAAAACCGAATAAGTTTTTCTCTATCGTATAAGAAATTGTTGTCATAGGATGATAAAGACCTTCGTTATAACTTTTAAAAATAATTATTATTGATTTTAGTGATATATCCGGTAAAGCTTTGTTATTTACTTTTAACATGCGACCGTCATCTAATGGTGAAAAATTTGCATTAATCATAGGTATAAATACTAAAAATGTTACTGCAATTAGAAAAAATAATAGAAATATTTGATATTTTTTTAAAGTATACATAATGTTTAAATTGAGATCTTAAAATATTTAACGTACATAATTATATCAAAAATAAAACAGAAAAAAGATTGTATTTTTTTATATTTAAAAGTTCACAAATTTTTCACATTTGGATAGTGCAATTTTTTTTAAAATAAGTTATAATTATATTGCAAGGGGGTGGAAAAAGAAGTTAATTTAAGCAGTTGGTCGTGTAAAAAAAGTATTTTTTAGTAAGCGGTAAAAAAATTAAAAAATTATAGGAGGTGCGGCCATGAACAAAAAAATAGTCGGTTTTGTCTTGGCAATGTGTTTAACGTTAGGTCTTGGTGTAGCAAATTCGTTTGGTTTTGATAGATTTGGGCATGTTGGTGATGTAGTAGCTACTTCTTCTGATGGTCAATTAACAGGTTCGGAATATACAGCAACTATTAGTGCAGGTGATTTGCAGAAAATACAAGAACAAAATGATAGAATATCAACAATGTTTGGTTATGCTGCCGGAACAATGGTATTTTCTATCAATAAAAATTCTTTGAATTTTTATGATGGAGATGGGCTTAAAGTAGGTTTTAGTATAGCTAAAACTCCTGACGGAAAGCTAAAATATACACTAACATCATTAAATTTAACAGGAAGTGATATTAAATATATTCAAAAAGCAGGGGGATTAAAGAATTTTTTACTTGCGTTGGGTGCAACTGAAGAGGATTTACAGGCACCAAAAACTAGATCAGATGGGGCTTTCGTGAATGAAGCTGGTGATGTTGTTGATAGTGCAGAAGAAGCAGCTATGGAAGAAGTTGGATGGTTAGGTATTGCTGAGACGTGGTTATCTCTAGGAAAAGAGGATCATACAATTTCTATAAATTTTGAAGCTGAAGGTGGAGCTCAAGTTACGTTGTGTCAAGATCAAAAACCACAAGAAGTTTATGGAACACTTAATGGAAAAGCTTTCTTGATGACTGAATATCAATATGAAAATGGAGTATTAAAACGAGTTGTAAACGCTAAAATTAAAGCAAAACCTACTAAGACGAATGATGATGGAACAAAAGGCAATTCTAAGGGCGAAAATAAAACGACAGAATATAGTATTGAGTATACAGTGACGGTTATGGATCAATATGGCAGAGAAGCTTATTCTTATGCAGCAGAAGGAGTGTATGAAGGAGAAGGCAAAAATAGAAGAATAAAAACAGATGCGTTTGGTAATGGAATCTATAAAGAAATAGAATATACAAAGAAGAAAAAGGTTGAGGGAAATGATGGTAGTATATACTTTGAGGATGATAAAGATAACACAGGTTCAGGACATACTGTAGATTATGAATATTCGGCAAATGGTTCTTTAATAAGTTCTACCGATCATACAAGTGGACAAACTACGTATTATTCTAATGGAAAACCAAGTTATGTCATGTATGACGGGCAGGTTATATCTAATTACTTTTATTCTGCTACCGGGCTTTTGGAATGTATTAAGAACTACAATGGTGGAGTAGCAACCAGTATGACAGTTTTTGATGAATTTGGCAGACAAATGGGATCTGTTTCATTGACAGGTGATAATTGGAAGTTAACCGTAGAAGAAGCAAGAAAAAGAATAATGAACAGGTTAATGCATCCTGATTCAACGGTTGATGATGGTGTTCAAAGTATAACGTGGTATAGAGATTATGTAGAGTATATTAAAGGACAAGTTGGAGAAGCCCAAGCATATAAAATTTTCGAAGCTTTCGGATTAAGCAGACAGAAAATTGATTTTGCATATAAAAATACTCGTGGCTACTCTTCAGCTATGTTAAGTATGAGCCTTAGTTTTGGTAAGAAATCAGGAGAAGAAGCAGCCAAGTATGCAGGTAAAGCTGGCAGTAATGTAAACGTAGATGAAGATACAAGTGTAGAATATGGTGAATTTGAACCATATGATTCATATGAAGGTGAAGTTGATACGGTAACATATACTACAAATATTATGGCACATGGAATAAATATTGAGCAAGTAGAACATACATGTGCAGCCGGTTCCGTAACGAAAACTACGTACTATGATCCTGTAACAAAAGGAAAACAGTGGTCTTCTGAACCTACAGATAAAGAATTGGAAGCAGCAATAGAAGAAAGAGGAATTGATAAGAATGATAAAAAAGCTGTTGCAGCATTAAAATCAGAACTTTCGCAAGCAAAACTTGAAGCGATGGCAGATAGGTTAGGAATTGATAAAAATGATGAAAAAGCAATGGAAGATTTGAAATATGGATTCTATACTGATGAAAATGGCAGAGTAATTTCGATACAAGTTGTTGATAGTATTAATATGCAAGGCGGTTCCGGATTCCAACCTATGGATGACGAAATTATAATGGTAGTTGTAAACGATAAAATTAAAAATGAGGTGATTAATAATATTAAAACTACAGGTGACAGAAGTGTAGTATTTGCAAGTGCTGTTACAGAGGATACAAATGGATTTAAGACAGTTGTATATCAAGAAGATTGGGGATATGCAGTTGGTCAAGAAAACGTAAATAAATTTGTAAAAGCAGTAGAAAATAAAGATTTTGATTGGGTAAAGAAAAATGAGGCTATAAACGGTCCTATACAAAGGGCTATGTTCGGTGATAAAACTCCTAATGTTGATACAATGTGGAAAGCTATACAAGCGGTTGCTTCTTTAGCCAATGGAAATCCAAATGCGTTTATTGAAACATTAAAATCTGTTCCCCCTGATCAACGTGATACGGTATTGAAAGGAGTAGCAGCAGGATTAAAAGCAGTAGGATTTTCATCAAGTTCACTTGGAAGAGATTGGAAAACTGGTGTTACTGTGTTAACCGGGAGTAATAATAAAAAAAGAACAGATGTTGCTAAAGTATTAAGAGACTATTTATTACAAGAAGAAGCAAATTTCTAAAATAAAGAATATTATCAAAAGCAAGAAATCCCATATAGCTAAAAACTATATGGGATTTTTGCAGTTTTTAATAATAAAATTTTATGAATACATTAAAAACAAATCAAATATTTTTAATTATAATATTATTGTTTGTTTCTTTTTTTACATTTATCCCTGCAATAAATTCAGGTTTTGCTAAACTTGATGATAAATTTATGGTTTTTCATAAAAGTGTAAAAAATATGGATATAAAAGAAGCTTTTATTGAAGAACATTTTGCAATGTATCATCCGTTAGTGACAGTTTCTTATGCAATTGAAAATAAATTGTTTGTTGCAACACCGGAATTTTTTCATTTTGATAATATGTTGCTTCATTGTATCAATACAATTTTTGTTTTAATGATTTTTTTGTTGCTTACAAAGAATTTTAATATATCCTATATAATTGCATTGTTATTTGCAATACATCCTTTACATACTGAAGTCGTTGCTTGGATTAGTGCAAGAAAAGATACGTTATATTCAATATTCTATTTGGCTTCAATTTATTTTTATATAAAAAGTTTGGATAGTAAAAAGGAAAAGATTTATATTGCAATATCTTTTATTTGTTTTTTATTATCATGTTTTTCTAAAGTTATGGCTGTAACTTTGCCGGCAGTTTTAATTTTAATTGATTTTTATTTAAATAAATTAAATAAACAAAAAATTAAAATTTATTTACCTTTTATTTTAGTGACAATTTTTTTTATAATAGGTGGAATACATGCACACTATTATACAGGTTTTAAATATACGGAATACGGTCTATTTAATAAATTTTTGAATGCACATTTTCATATTTTATTTTATATAACAAAGCTTTTTTTACCGATAAATTTATATTGCATGTATCCAAAATTATATAGTGAAAATATGGCTGTTCCTTTATATGTAACGGTATCACCAATATTAGTATATTTATTAACATTTTTTGTTATATACAGTTTAAAATATTCAAAAAAAATATTTTTCGGTTTTAGTTTTTTTATAATAACAATATCACCTTGTTTGGGAATTTTTACTATTGGTAAAGCAACAATGGCAGACAGGTATATGTATATTCCTTTAATAGGTTTGGCTTACATTTTAGCGGAATTTTTTATCTATATTTATAACAAATTAAAAAACAAATTCAGAGTTTTATTTTTGAGTATAGGAATAATAATTATTTGTTTATTTATATATTTGTCTTTTATGAGAACCATTGACTGGAAAAATAATGCATTTCGAGCACCTCAAAATATTAAATATTATACTCCCGATTTATTGTTTTGTATTAAAAAATAATTAACTGCTTTTATATATTAAACATATTGAAAAACAAAGAAAAAACTTGTAAAATCAAGGGTATATAAATTATATATAAATTGTTAAGTTAAAAAAGGGGGGAACATATTATGCAGGCTGTTATTATGGCAGGCGGCTTTGGAACAAGGTTAAGACCTATTACATGCAGTATTCCCAAACCTATGGCATCCGTGGCGAACAAACCGATGTTAAGTCATATTATCGAGTTGCTGAAAAAATATGGTTTTACCGACTTAACAATGATGTTGTATTACCAACCGGAAATAATAAAAAATTATTTTAAAGACGGAAAAGATTTAGGTGTTTCAATAAAATATTTAAGACCTGAAGTTGACCTTGGAACTGCAGGCAGTGTGGGTTTTGCAAAGAAAAATATTACCGGCACTTTTGTAGTTATTTCAGGTGATGTTTTAACAGATTTTGATATAGAAAAAGCAATAAAATTTCATAAAGAAAAAAAAGCCGTTGCCACAATGGTTTTAACAAGAGTTCAAAATCCTCTGCAATTCGGTGTTGTTATAACCGATAAAGACGGTAAAGTTGAAAGGTTTTTGGAAAAACCGTCGTGGGGTGAAGTTTTTTCCGATACAATAAATACGGGAATTTATATGCTTGAACCGGAAGTTTTTGATTATATACCGGAAAATAAAGATGTTGACTTTTCAAAAAATTTATTTCCTCAATTGTTAAAAGATAAAAAGCCGTTATACGGTTACATAGCCGACGGATATTGGAAAGATATAGGTAACCACGACGAATACAGATTTGCACATTATGACATATTAGACGGTAAAGTTAAAATAAATGTTGACGGAACAAAAAAAGTTATAAACGGTAAAACCGTTATAATAGGTAAAGACTCGGTAATAGAAGATGATGTAATCATCGATAATAATGTTATTATAGGTGATAATACCGTTATTAAAAGCGGTTCAAAAATAGGTGCTTCGGTTATCGGTTCAAATGTTGTTATAGAAAAAAATTCTTTGGTGCTCGGTTCGGTTATATGGGATAATGTAACTATCGGTTCAGAGGCAAGTTTAAAAGAAGTTGTTATAGGTTATTCCACGGTTTTGGGCAAAGGTGCCTCCGTTCAGGTCGGTTCCATAATTGCGGATGAATGCAATATAGGTGCAGATGCAACAATAAGGGCAAACCTCAGAATTTGGCCGCACAAAACAGTTGAAAAAGGTGCAATACTTTCTTCAAGTTTGGTTTGGGGTGCAAAGTGGAATAAGGCATTGTTTAATGCTTACGGCAGTGTAACGGGGCTTGGTAACATAGAAATTACACCGGAATTTGCCGCAAAGATAGGGTCTGCTTACGGTGCTTATATAGGCAGCGGTTCTTACATAGTTATTTCAAGAGATGACCACAGAGCAACAAGAATGATAAAAAGAGGTTTAATTTCTGGAATACTTTCCGCAGGTGTAAATGTGGGCGATATGTTAAACGCTCCCATACCCGTTGCAAGATATGAAATAGGTAATAACGGAGAAGTAGGCGGAATACATATAAGGCAATCCCCTTACGATGCAAAACTTATTGATATAAAATTTTTTGATAAATTCGGAAGTGATATTTCAATTAATCAGGAAAAATCTATAGAACAGTTGTTTTTCAGAGAGGATTTTAAAAGAGCAGATATGGATAATGTCGGCTTTATTACGGTTCCTCCCCGTGCAAACGAGTTTTATAAAACGGGTTATTTGGAGACCATAGAGAAGAAAATTTATTCCAATAAATCAATGAAAGCCGTTATTGATTATGCTCATTCAACGGCATCGCTTGTTTTTCCGACGATTTTAGGTGAGTTGGGCATAGATGTGGTTGCTTTAAATGCTTATATAGATGCAAAAAAAATAACAAAAACAAAAGAAGAATTTGCCAATTCATTAAACCAGTTATCCGATATTGTAATGACTTTAAGGGCGGACGTCGGTTTCTTATTTGATAACGGTGCGGAAAAATTGTTCCTTATAGACGAAAGAGGTAAAATTATAGATAATGATACCGCAATGCTTATTATGGCATATTTGGTAATGCTTACATATAAGTCCGGAACAATTGCAGTTCCGGTTACGGTATCTTCCGTTATAGATGAGCTTGCACAAAAATTTAATTTTAAAATTAAAAGAACGGGAACAAGCCCCAGAAATATAATGAATGCCGCAAAAGACGAAGGTGTAATATTTGTTGCCGATTGTAACGGCGGTTTTATATTCCCGGAATTTCAAAACTCGTTTGATGCAATGTATGCCGTAGGTAATTTAATGGAAATGTTGGCACAGGCAAAACTTACCGTCAGCAGTATCAGAAGGGAAATTCCCGCTTTTGAAGTTTTGCATAAAGCCGTTCCGTGCTCTTGGGATAAGAAAGGGCAAACAATGCGTAATGCAATAGAATATTCGAAAGGTAAAAAAACAGAACTTATAGACGGTGTAAAAATATTTTTGGATAACGGTTGGGTATTGTTGTTGCCGGATCCCGACGAAGCGTATTTCCATATTTGGGCGGAAGCAAAAGATAAACCGACCGCACAAGGGTTTATAAATATTTATACCGATAAAATAAGGGAATGGCAAAGATAAAAATTGATATAAAAAATAAGTGAAAACAGGGAAGGTTTTTAATCTTTCCTGTTTTTTTTACGATGTTATTTTTATAATTTAAAATTTTTGAGATAAATTAATTTCAATTTGATAAAATAAAAAACGGTTTAAATTTATAAAATTTAAAAAAGGAATAAAGTATGATTAAAAATTTGCCTAAAATTGCACTTGGAGCTTGGGCATGGGGAAACGACGGAACTTTCGGAAGTAATTTTACGCCGAAAATTTTAAAACCTGTTTTTGATACTGCAATGGCAAACGGACTAAACCTTTGGGATACGGCTTATGCTTACGGTATGGGAACATCGGAAAAAGTTTTAGCGGAATTTATAAAAGAATTACCGAGAGAAAGTTTTTTTATATCGGATAAATTTACTCCACAATGTGCTGACAAAAATTCGGCTACGGCAATGAAAGATATGATAGAAATGCAATATAAGCTTATGGGAATAAATAAGTTTGATATTTATTGGATACATAATGTTTGGAAAGCTCCTAAATGGACACAAGAGCTTGCAAAATATTTTGAGGGGAAACAAAATGTTCCGCTTATAGGAGTATCCAACCATAATCTTGCCGAAATAAAACAAGCCCAAGAAATTTTAAAAGCACACGGGCTAAAACTTTCCGCAGTCCAAAACCATTACAGCTTGATAAATCGTTACTCGGAAACTTCGGGAATTTTGGATTATTGCAGACAAAATAATATTTATTTTTTTTCGTATATGATATTGGAACAAGGTGCGTTATCCGGTAAATATGATACAAAAAATCCTATGCCGAAGGGTTCAGCAAGGTCATACACATATAATCCCATATTGGATAAAATTGAACTTTTAAACGAAAAATTAAAAAAGTTGGCAGACAAATATAATGTTGAAATTGCCCAAATTTCAATAGCTTGGGCAATTTCAAAAGGAACACTTCCCATAATAGGTGTAACAAAAGTAAAACATGTTGAAGATGCGGTTAAAGCTTTAAATATAATACTTGGCAGGGAAGAAATAGCGGAACTTGAAAATTTTGCCGACAGTCTTAAAACGGATGTTGTTCGTATTTGGGAAAGAAAACTTAAATAAAATTTAGTATAATAAACGGATATGATAAAAATATCTTACCAAAAATTGTTTTGGTTTTTAACAATATTTACAACTTTTATCAGATTGTCGGTAATAGGTAAAATAGGAATTACCGTTGATGAGGCGCACTATTGGGTATATTCAAAATTTTTGGACTTATCTTATTATGACCATCCTCCTTTAATCGGTTATATAATAAAATTATTTACCGAAATTTTCGGTGTTAATGAGTTTGCGGTTCGTTTGCCTTCGGTAATTATTTTTGTAGCGGCTTCATGGATTTTTTTTATATCCGCAAAAAAACTTTTCAATGAAAAAATAGCTTTTATTTCAATTGTTTTATTGAATATTTTACCGGTATTTTCTTTTTTGGGTGCCGTTGTAACAATTCCGGACAGCCCTTTATCTTTGTTTTGGTTGATATCATTTTATTTGTTTATAAATATAGTTGATACTTCAAAAAAAAGATATTGGTATTTGCTCGGTTTATCCGTCGGCTTTGCTTTGCTTTCAAAATATACCGCAGTTATGATTTACCCTTCAATAATTTTATTTCTTATATTATCAAAACAACACAGGTTTTGGCTTAAACAAAAAGAACTTTATATTTCAATGTTTATAGCTTTTATTTGTTTTATTCCGGTTATTTTATGGAATTTGGAAAATAATTGGGCAAGTTTCGGCTTTCAGTTAAGGCACGGTTTCGGGAGTTCTTTGCCCAAATTTTCGTTTACGTTATTCGGAAGGTCGCTTGCCGCACAAGCAGGTTATGTATCGCCTTTGTTGTTTATATTTTTCTGTTACGGATTATATAAATGCAGTAAAAATGCAATAAAAAATAAAGATAAAGCAAGCATGCTTATTGCAAGTTTTTCTTTACCTGTTTTATTGTTTTTTAATTTAATTGCAACTTTTAACGAAATTTTACCGCATTGGCCTGCAATGGGTTATTTAATTTTAACGATGTATGTTTCTTATTTGATTTGTGAAAATTGGTATAAAAAATGGCTTAGAAAAACCGTTTATATTTCCTGCGGTTTGGCAATGGTAATGAATATTTTGGTTCCTTTACATGCGATGTATAAAATTATTCCGTTAAAACCTTTTTTGCCTAAAGCCGAAGCCGAAAAAATAGAATTCGGTATAGAACGTGCCGAAGTTATAGACCCTACAAACGATTTGTTCGGTTGGAAGGAACTGAAACAAAAAATAGATGAAATATATTCCGCTTATCCTGATGATAACAAACCTTTTATTTTTACGCATAAAAGTTATTTGGCAAGCCAAATATTTTTTTATGTTCCGAACTTAAGAGTTTATTGTTTCAGTGATAAAACGGATGCTTATGATTTGTGGCAAAGAGATATTTCAAATTTAAAAAATAAAGATGCAATTTTTATTACGAGTAATTTTTTTGATTTCCAGGACCCTCAAAATGTTTATCCGTTTGAAATTTTTGAAGAACCGATGGAATTGCCGATATACAGAAACAATACTCTTTCCAAAAAATTTTGGCTTACCGTATGTAAAAATTTTGAACCGGAAAAATTACCGCAACGGTATACGGCTGATTTGGTCGGTGAAAAAAAGACAATTAAACAAGGTTTTCTTGACACTGACCATAAATTGTTTCTTTACATAAATAAAGAAAAAAAGAATACGTTTATTGATAAAATTGTTTCAAAAATATCTTACTGCGATTCCAAGGGCTTTAATATGCCTTTAATATTTATGGGACTTTTTTCAATTTTTATTTTAATGAAAGAAAAAAGGGAACAGTTTTGGATACTTGTTGCTTTGGTTATTTGTGTATCGGTTTGTGCCGGTATTTTTAATACCGTCTTAAAAGATATTTTTACAAGAGCAAGGCCGTTAGCTGTTTTTGGAGACGGTAATATAAATATTTTTTATGAAATAGTCCATAGAAATTCCTTCCCTTCCGGACATACCGAAGCGGCTTTTGCCTTAGCGGTTTCAATGATTATGCTTGTTCCGAAATATTGGTATATATTTTTATTGTTTGCATTGTGGACTCCGTTTGAAAGAATTTATGCGGGATGTCACTTTCCGTCGGATGTTTTTGCAGGTGCAACCATAGGTGCTTTATCGGCGTATATAATGATAAATATTTTTAGAAAAGCAATTAAATATAAAAAATTTTTAAAAGGAGATATAAAATGAAAGTTTTGGTAACCGGCGGGGCAGGTTTTATAGGTTCAAATATCGTAGATGCACTTGTTGAAAAAAAACATAAAGTTGCTATTGTTGACAACCTTGCTACGGGTAATATGAAAAATGTTAATAAAAAAGCAAAATTTTATAAAGTTTCAGTAACCGATTTTAACAAAATAGAAAATATTTTTAAAAAAGAAAAGTTTGATGTTGTAATTCATCATGCGGCACAACTTGATGTTAGAAAATCTGTTGCGGATCCGAGCTTTGATGCCGATGTGAATATTAAAGGAACCATAAATATTTTGGAAGCATGCAAAAGAACAAAAGTAAAAAAAATAATATTTGCATCTTCCGGCGGAACAATATACGGGGAATGCTCGTCCAAAGCTCCCGATGAAAAAGCTTTTGCAAATCCGTTGTCGCCTTACGGTGTTGCAAAACTTTCGGTTGAACATTATATTAAATGTTACAGTGCATTATACGGCTTAAAATACACGGTGTTAAGATATGCCAATGTTTACGGACCAAGGCAGGATCCTTTCGGTGAAGCGGGTGTTGTTGCAATATTTATAGGGAAAATGTTAAAAAATGAGCCGGTATTTATTTTCGGTGACGGTAAACAGTTAAGGGATTATGTTTATGTTAAAGATGTTGTTTCGGCAAATTTAAAAGCTTTAACTAAGGGAAATAACGAAATTATCAATATCGGAACACATAAAACTTTTTCCGTTAATCAGCTTGAAAAAGAATTGGCAAAAATTACAAATTATCAAAACAAACCTATATATAAACCTAAAAGAAGCGGTGAACTTTTAAAAAGTTTTTTAAATGTTTCAAAAGCAAAGAAAATTTTAAATTGGCAGCCGAAAACCGATATAGTAACCGGTTTAAGAAATACGGTTGAATTTTTTAAAAAACAAAAATAGGATGTATGTATGTCGATATTATCAAACAGAGAAATAATTTGTGAATGCGGCGAAACATTTGAAACAAATTTATGGTCTGCCGTAAGTGTTTCCGATAATCCGGAACTTAAAGAAGCAATAATTGCCGGTGAATTCAATTTGGTGTCGTGCCCTAAATGCCATCAAATGTTTTATTGGGAACATTTTTTTATTTATCAGGATTTGGCTAACGAATTTATTGCTTATGTATATCCTAAAAGTTATGAAAAACAGGCAACCTATTACAGAAATTTAATGATTCGGCAATTTAAGGAAGTTGCTTTAAGCACGACGGAAATGGTAATTGATTTTGAACCTGTTTTGTATTTCGGTATAGAAGATTTGGTTTCTACATTAAAAATGGAAGAAAATATAAATGATGAAATTCAAATTTTGAAATTTGTTTCAAAAATACTCGGGTTAAATATAATAAACATAAAACCGTCCGTTGCAAGAAATTTTTGTATGGTTCAGGTAATTCCGGTTTTGAAAGATGAAAAGGATAAAACAAAAGCCGTTATTTCAGGTTTGGAAAAACTTTTGGAATATAATAACAATCTTGTTGAATTTGAAAAATTTCTTGCAAGGATAAAAAGCAATCCGATATCTTTAAATGAGATTTTATCACATAAAATTTAACAGTTAATATAATTATGTCTCAAAAACTTATCATAGGTATAATACTACTTATTTTAAATGTGCCTTTCGGTTGGTTCGGTGCAGGAATTTGTGTATATTACGGTAAAAAATATAATAAAAAATTTTATTATTTTTTATCGGCAATTATTTATGGCTTGTCATGGGTTATGTTATTTACGGGCATTTATCTATGCGGTAAAGATTATGCCGAAATAATATTTGATAATTATGTTTCAAAATATATATATCCGATAATGATAATTTGTTTAATTGTATTTGTTACGGTTTATATAGTAAAAAAAATTAGAAAATAAATGTATTGCTTTTTAATAACCGTATAATTAATTTATTTCAAAATGAAAATAAAATTTAAAAATTTATTTAAACGCCCTGTTATTTTATTATTCATAATATATTCGGTAACATTAATAATATTAAATTATTATGGAGTTTTTTCGGCTTCTAAACAAAGCAGTTTAACGAATGCCGTAAATCAATACAAAGTTGAATTGTCGGGTAAAATAATAACTGAACCCGTAATAAAAAATAATTATCAACAATTTACATTGGAAGCAAAAACAATAAATAACAGAGATATTCAAAAAGAAAAAGTTTTAGTATCGGCTCCTTTAGATTATAATTTGCAATATGGAGATGTTATTTCTTCGGCAGGTAAGTTGATAAATACTCCAAAACCTTTGTTTCCCGGAAATTTCGATTACGGATTATATCTTAGCAGACAAGATATATATACTATTTTCTATCTTTCGGATGTTGCGGTTTTAAATAACGAACCGAATATTATAAAAAAATTTGCAATATCGGCAAAAAACCATATATCAAAACAGTTAGATAAATTTTTTAACCAACCTTATTCTTCAATATTAAAGGCAATGTTAACCGGTGATAAAGTTTCCTTGGAGCCGGAAACAAAAGATATTTTCATAAATACCGGTTTAATACATTTACTTGTTGTAAGCGGATTGCATATAGGTTTTTGTGTTGTAATTTTTATATTCTTTTTTAAATTGTTTAATTTACCTTTGAAATACGTATATTTTTTAACTATACCGGCTGTATTTTTTTACGTAGTTGTTACGGGTGCCAATCCGCCGGCTGTTCGTGCAGCCATAATGGCTTCAAGTATTTTGATGGCATTAATTTTAAACAGAGAGCCGTTAATATACAATGCAATTGCATTATCAGCATTAATTATTTTAATTATCAATCCGCAGGATTTATTTACGGCAAGTTTTCAAATGTCTTTTTTGGCTACACTCGGAATAATTTATTTGTATCCTAAGATAAATAAAATATTTTCCAACGTAAAAAATAAATTTTTAAAGAATTTATGTTCAATTGCTTCGGTAACTTTATCTGCACAAATTGCACTAATTCCGGTTTTGCTTTTTTATTTCGGCAAAATATCGGTAATATCTTTGTTTTCAAATATAATTGTAGTTCCGGTAATAGGTTTTGTTTTAGGGCTTTCTTATATTTTTTATTTAGCAACTTTTATATCGAGTTATTTAGCCGTTTTTATATCCGTAATACTTGCTGCTGTTTTGAAAATAATTTTATTTGTTATGGATTTTTTTTCAAATTTAAAATATTCAACAGTAGATGTTGTTAAACCCGGTATTTTTGAAATAATATTGTATTATGCGGCTGTTATTTTAATGTTTGAATTCGGTAAAAGTAAAAAAATGTTTTTAGTGTTACTGGCTTTAATATTAATTATGGTTTTTGAACCGTTAAAACAAAAAGAATGGACAAAAACTTTTGAAGGGAAAAGAAATGTCACCACACACATAAAAACAAAAAATGAAAATACAATTATTTTTAGGGAAAAAATTAACGACAAGTATTATTTTTCAAATTTACAACAATATCTGATAAGTATAGGTGTTAAAAAAATAGATCATTTTTATTCAAATACAAAAGAAAACATTAAAGAAAATTTACCTAAAATTAAAGTAGAAGAAATAATTTTGGATACAAATAATAATACATATAATTGAAAAAAATATATTATTTTGATATACTTAACGGATGTAAATGTTCAGTTTTAAGGAATATTTATATCTTTTTTGTTTTGATGAAGCGGAGGATGGTTATGCGTATATTGGTTTGTATAAAACAGGTTCCGGGAACAACGAACGTTCAAATTGATCCGGAAAGAGGAACTTTAAAAAGAGAAGGTGTTGAAGCAATAATAAATCCTTTTGACGAATATGCAATAGAAGAAGCCGTTCGGCTTAAAGAAAAAGTTGGCGGTAAAGTTACCGTTATTACAATGGGACCGCCGCAGGCGGAGTCTGCTTTAAGGGAAGCAATTTCAAGAGGTTGTGATGATGCAATATTAATCGGTGACAGAGCATTTGCCGGTGCCGATACGTGGGCAACCGCTTATGCAATATCAACGGCAATAAAAACAATCAGTGATTTTGGCGTTATATTCTGCGGTAAACAGGCAACAGACGGTGATACTGCACAGGTGGGACCTTCCGTTGCCGAAATGTTAAATATTGCGCATGTTGCTTATGTTCGTAAAATAGAAGAAGTTACGGAAAAATTTATAAAAGTTCAACGAATGATGGAAGACGGATACGATTTGATAGAAACACCCGTTCCGTGTTTGCTTACGGTTGTTAAAGAAATAAATACACCCAGAATTCCCTCGCTTAAGGGAAAAATGGCTGCTAAAAAAGCTGTTATAAAACAGTTAAATGCACAAGCTATTAATGCCGATACTTCAAAAACGGGGCTTGCAGGTTCACCCACACAGGTTAAAAAAGTATTTGCTCCGGAACAAAGAACCGGCGGGCAAATGTTTGAAGGAGAACCTTGTCAAATTGCTGCAGAGTTGGTTAAAAAATTATCAAGTGACGGCTTAATATAGAGGAGAATTAAAAATGCCAAATAAAATAAATATAGATACTGCCAAATGTGTAGGATGCGGTTCTTGTGAAGGCGCTTGCCCTTTCGGTGCTATATCGGTTAAAGAGGGTAAAGCCGTTATTGATGCGGCACAATGCAGGTTATGCGGTTCTTGTGTTCAAGCTTGTCCCGTAAATGCAATTGTAATGCAAAAGGAAGAAACAAAAAACGGTATAGATAAAACTCAATATAAAGGTGTTTGGGTTTATGCCGAACAAAGACATGGTGAAATTTCATCGGTTGTATACGAACTTTTAAATAAAGGAAGCGAACTCGCAAAAACGTTAAATGTTGCTTTAAGTGCCGTTTTGATAGGTTCTAATATATCGCAGAAGGCACAGGATTTGATAAACAGAGGAGCAGATAAAGTTTATGTTTATGATAATCCTGTTTTGGCCGAATTTCAAGATGATCCTTATTCATGTATACTTGCAAATTTAATAAAAGAAGAAAAACCGGAAATAGTTCTTATGGGTGCAACCAACATAGGCAGGTCTTTTGCATCAAGAGTTGCCGCAAAAATTTATACCGGGCTTACCGCAGATTGCACTGCACTTGAAATTGATTTGGAAACAAAAAATTTGCTTCAAACAAGGCCTGCTTTCGGCGGCAATATAATGGCTACAATTTTAACGCCTAACCACAGACCGCAAATGGCAACGGTTCGTCATAAAGTATTTAAAGAAGCTCAAGCCGTTAAAGGAAGAAAGGGCGAAATTGTAAATAAAACAATATATGCACAGACAATAATTAACAGAACGAAATTTTTAGGTTTTTTTAAAGATGAAAGTGCCGACGTAAATATTTCCGATGCCGATATTATAGTTTCCGGCGGAAGAGGTTTAGGTAATGCCGATGGCTTTAAATTGGTAACGGAATTGGCGAATTTATTGGGCGGTGCGGTAGGCGCTTCAAGGGCAGCGGTTGATTCCGATTGGATAGGTTATTCGCATCAGGTAGGGCAAACGGGAAGAACCGTAGCACCTAAAATTTATGTAGCATGCGGTATTTCGGGGCAAATTCAGCATATGGTCGGTATGAGTTCCTCCGATACTATCATTGCAATAAATAAAGATAAAGATTGTCCGATGGTAAAGGCGGCAACTTATTCTTTAATAGGTGATTTGTATGAAATAATACCTGCTATAATAAAAGAACTGAAAAAT
This sequence comes from Candidatus Ruminimicrobium bovinum, assembly GCF_902760015.1. Taxonomy (NCBI): domain Bacteria; kingdom Pseudomonadati; phylum Elusimicrobiota; class Endomicrobiia; order Endomicrobiales; family Endomicrobiaceae; genus Candidatus Ruminimicrobium; species Candidatus Ruminimicrobium bovinum. The sequence continues at coordinate 1,170 of NZ_CACWEU010000077.1, read as the reverse complement.
AAAGGAAAATAAACAAGGAGAAAAAAATGAAAAAGGTTGTAAGTTTGGTTGTGGTCAGCTTGATGTTTGCAGTGATTAATGTTTATGCGGCAGACTCTTCTACATTTGTAGATTTGTGTAAAACAGGCGGAATTGCGGCAATTCAAAGTATGTTAACCACAGGTAAAGTGGATGTAAATGCAGTTGCGGCAGAAACAGGGAAAACGGCTTTGATGTCTGCTTGCGAAAATACTACAAGTTCGGCTGTAGGTATAGTCGGTTTATTATTGAATTCCGGAGCAAATGTTAATGCTACCGATGTTCTCGGTAAAACAGCATTGGATTATGCAAAAAACAACGTAAAATACGGTGATAAAATTGTTCCTCTTTTGGAAAAAGCGGGTGCAGTTGCTTCAACCGTTAAAACGATAAAAAATTCATCCGCAACGGTTTCCGAAATGGCAACATCCGCAGCAACCGCAGCAGCGATAAAAATGGCAACGTCAGAAAATGCTTCAAAAACAGAAATTGCAGAAACGGCAGTAAAAGCCGCCGAAGCTACGGCAGCTGAAAAATCAACCGTAAATTCTTCAAATGCTTCTTCTTCAAGTTCTTCATCTTCGTCGGAAAACAGCGGTTTTTTCGGTAAGATAAAAAGCTTTTTCGGGTTTGGTAAATAATTTTAATTTAAAAGAGGATAAATGAAAATGAAAAAAGTAATTGGCAGTTTAAGTTTGTTGTTGTTAATGAGTTGTTTTGTTTTTGCAGGTGATGAAACAAGTAATTCTTACAGGCATTATTCGGTTATGGGCGGAGCTTCGGCCGAAGTAGAACCTAATGATAAGGAAATTCAACATTTCCCTACTACAGTAGCACCGAGTTTTCCCGAAGAAGATGTTGTTGCTGAGGAAGAAACGTCATCGGATCTTCAAAATGCTTTAAGTAAAGAAGTTCCCGTAATAGAAGAAAAAGAAGTTAAAGAAGTATTAAAAGAAGAAGTAGAAAATGCTGTTGATAAAGAACAGGAAAATTTCAAATTGGCATTGGAAAAACTTATGAAACAGAATTTATTTGAATTTGATTCAGATAAAATTTTGGAAGATAATCATGCAAATTTGGATATGATAGCGGAATTCTTAAAAGAATATGAAAAAATAACAATCAAAGTTGAAGGACATACAGATAATGTAG